>JAQGHP010000245.1 GCA_028288775.1 Phycisphaerales bacterium
GCCCCTCACCCTATCCCTCTCCCCCGAGTACGAGGGAGAGGGGACCGGAGCAGCAGGAAGCGCAGCAATCGAAACCGATTGTTCCTCTGCTCTCTTCCTACCTCGGCGTCTCTGCGTCTCTGCGTTCAATTTCGCAACGAACACACCCAAACGTGTCGCAGCAAAGGCGGCGCGATCACCTTCCCGTATTGGTTGCGTTTCCTACGTTGGCGACCTTGAAGTCTTGGCGTTCATTAACTCTGAATGCTACTTCGCGGGAGCGGCCGCGCCGGTCGCAGAGTCCGGCAGAGGTTCCACCTTTACGTCCATCCCTTTGAGGTTCTTCTGGAAGAAGGTCTTGATTTGCTTCTGAGTGGCCGGCGAGCCGAAGACTGGGCCGCCGTGGCCGGCGCCGGGGAAGGACTGGAGCATCACGTCCACCCCGACCTTCTGGAGGGCGTCCCGCAATTCCTCGCTTTGGGCGAAGGGGACGAGCGTGTCGTGGGTGCCGTGCATGATGAGGAACGGCGGATTGTCCTTGCTCACGTAATGCACGGGGCTGACGGCGTCGCCCTTTTCCTTGTTCTCGCCAAGGCCGCCGCCGATGAGGGCGGAGTAGGGGTCGCCGTTGTTCCATTTGAAAACGGTCTTCGCGTTCTTGTCCTCTGCGGCCTGGGCGATGACGGTGTTGAAATCCGCCGGCCCGTACCAATCGCAGACGGCTTGCACGCGGTCGGACTGGTCTTCGTTGCCGCCGACCGGGGCGAACGCCTTCTTTCCGCCGGAGGTTCCCAGGAGCGCGACGAGGTGCCCGCCCGCCGAGTCGCCCCAGACGCCGATGTGATCGGGGTCGAGGTTGTACTTCTTGCTGTTGGCGCGGAGCCAGCGGATCGCCGCCTGACAATCCTGAATCTGCGCGGGGAAGATCGCCTTCTTGCTAAACCGGTATTCAACGCTGGCCGCGGCAAAGCCTTCGCGCACAAATCCGACCGCCGGGCAACCCGCCTTGCTGCCTCCCTGCCAGCCCCCGCCGTGAATATAAACGACCAGCGGCAGCGGCTTCTCGCTCGGCTTCGTCGGCAGATAAAGGTCGAGCGACTGCGCCGGATCGCCGCCGGGCACGTAGAGGATATCGCGTTCTGCCTGAATGTCCTCGGGCACTCCTGCCTGCTTCGAAGCAGCCTTTTCCTCCGCCCTTGTTGGCGCGATGACCCAGGTGATCGAGCAGACAAACGCGATGAAGAGTGTCGAGAGTCGAAGACGCATGGTAATGCTCCTTTTTGTATTCAAGAAAAATCGGGTGCCGGTCCGACCGCCAATTGCGCAAGAGTCTACCAAGCTTCGGAGCCCGGGAATACGTTAAGGCAGACCTTTGGTGAGGCAGATATTTTTGTCTGCCATCGAGGCGGGGAGTGGAGGCATTCCTCAATGGTGGCGCAGACATTCTTGTCTGTGTCGGGTTGGAGAGTGGAGGCATTCAGTACCAGTGGGGCAGACATTCTTGTCTGTCTCGGGGCGGGGAGTGGAGGCATTCTTGCCTCCCGAGCCGACCCGACGGAATTGCGAGTCCGCTCGGGGGGCAGGAATGCCCCCACTCGCGGACTCGCGACAGACAAGAATGTCTGCCCCACCTCAGATACAGACAAGTATGTCTGCCCCACCTTGAAGACAGACAAGATTCTCTGCCCCACCTCGCCCACAGACAAGAATGTCTGCCCCACCTCGGATATAGGCAAAGATGCCAGAAGCTTCACACGGAAGCTTTCGCCCCGATCGTCTTGAACTTCGTCGCCGCTCCCGCCAGGAAGCGTTCGTAGCAATCGGAAAAACACGCCTTCGCTCGCGCCAGGCGGCCGATGAGGACCGGGTCGTTGGCCAACAGGCGTTGCGTGAGGTCGCGGAGCTTGGCGGATTGCCCGAAGCGGTGGGCGCGGGTGGAGAGGTCGCGGACTTCGAACGTGTCGATGAAGGCCAGGCCGCGCCAATCCACGCCGACGGGGATCACCGGCTTGCCCAGTCCCAGCCCCAGCAACGCCGCGTGGAGGCGGAAACCGACCACGCCGCAGGATTGCTCGAAGCGGGCGATCAGCTCGTCGAGGTTGGGAGTGCAGAACACCTCGACGCCCGGCGGCACCCATTCCTTCGCGGGGCCCACGTCGCCCATGTCGTGAAGCGTGACGACGATCTGCCGACCATGGTCGTGCAGCCACTCGACGTAATCCATCGCGGCACGCAGGTAAGCCCGCCCGCCAACCCGCTCGACAATCCGCGGCGGCGGGAACGAAACCATCAGCGGCAACCCCGGATCGGCCGCGACCACCGGGCGGTCCGTCAAAAACGTCACCGGGCACCCCGTACACTCGGTGTGTACGCCGATCTCCTTGAGCTTATCAACCGTCGTCACGTCGCGCACGGCTGAAGCGAAGGCCTTCTTAAACATCAGCCGCACTTCATCAATTGCCGGCGGATGATACGAGCGGATGCGCTTGCCGAAACTGCTGCCCGTGCCCATGCCCAGCAGCAGCAGCGGGACGCGCAGGCGGTTAAGTGATTCGACATCGGTGAACACACCCCAGCCGCCGGTCTTGCCGAGCAACCCGTCGCGCCGCGGCTTGCGGGCTTCGAGGAGGTTGGAACCGCCGACGATGACGAGATCCGCCTGGTCGTTAGCGCGGTCGATGTTGTCGCCCCGGAGTCCCAGGGTGCGGTCGTTGCCGGGATAGCGGTCATTCACGGGCACGTCGACGAAGTCGGCATCGCCGAAATGCCGGCGCACCGCGGCGCGGATGGCGCGGGCGACGAGAGGGTCGCCGACGTTTTCGCTGCCGAGTGGGAAGTAATGGTGGACGGTCAGGGCCACGACGTTGGGTAGTTCAACTGTGCGGAATGCGGGCCGTTTGGACGATGTTTTCGACGCCCCTGCGAGTCTAGTCGAAGGCGCACGGGCTTTCAAATTCCGACGGCATGGGGCAGACCGCGAACACCGGAAGACGGCCGCGAAGAAATGCGGGGAAGTTGTCGCCACAGATGGACACAGATGAACACGGATGGGGAGGCGATTGCCGTGGCATGGGCGGCCCGCCCATGTCTTGGCCGGCCGGGAGCGTTCTCCGTCGCTTATCACAAAGACCACAGAGGCCACAAAGAGCACAAAGAGGAAATTCAATTGAATTCGTCTTTGTATTCCTCTGTGCCCTTTGTGGTCTCTGTGGCCTCTGTGATTTTGATCGTGGAAATTGGAGCGGGGACACATGGGCGGGCCGCCCATGCCACGGCAATCGCCCCATCTGTGTTCATCTGTGTCCATCTGTGGCGACACGCATTTATCGCCGGCGCAGGAGGGCCGCTGTTTTGTTCATTGCCTGCTCACCGTGGTTGTTGGCTTAGACGGACGCGGTTGGGCGTCGGCATTGTCCCGACACGAATGATAGTCCGCCAGCACCGCCGCGGCGTGCCGGCCGAGGCGCGCCTGGGGGCGGGCCCGGCGGACGTGGTTCATTGCGTCTTCCACATTCGCCGCGATGCCTTCCGCCAGCAGATACGCGGCGGCGGCGCAGGCGCTGCGGGAGAAGCCCATCTTGCAATGCACGTACACCGTTCCGCCCCGCGCGTGCGTGCGGATGAACTGCACGGCTTCGCGGAGCTTGGTTACGGACGGGGCGGTAAGGTCGAGCACGGGAACGCTGCGGTAGACCACGCCGCGAAGCGGGGCGCACTCGGCGTACTCGGCGCTGAGGTCGAGCACCGCGGTCACGCCCAGTTCGAGCAGCGCCCGGCCTTCGCGGTGCGAGAGCCAGCGGCCGACGATGACGCCGGGCGCGATCTCGTCGTACGGCTTGCTGCCCCGCCGATAGGAAAGAAAAAACAGCCGGTCGCTGAGCAGGTAGGGAAGCAGCACGAAGTGCGTGCTCAGCGGCAGCCGCCCGCGCGTCTTGCGGAACACGCCTTCGCCAAAGCCCAGGTACGCCGCGGACATGATCCCCAGCGCCAGCACGTACCAGAGCAGCAGCATCCCCCAGGGCTTCCAGGCGAACGCCGCGACGAGGAACAACGCCGCGCCGGTGAAGTAGAGCCCCGCCGCCAGCGCGTTTCGCGGCGGGCGCGGGTCTGCTCTGTCGACCGGCTCTTCCCCCGTGACGGGATTCGGGAACGCGTAGAAGCAAACCATTGCAAGCACCAGCCCGCTGATGATATCTACGACGTGGTGCTGCCAGGTGAGAAGCGTCGAGGCGGCGACCAATAGGATCCAGGCGTCGACAACTCTTCGCAAGAGCCCGGATGTGTGCCGTGCGTAGACCGACCAGACCAGCACGCAGAGCGTGATGTGCAGCGACGGCACCAGGTTGTACGGGCGGTCGAACCCGTACAGGAAACGAAAAATTCCGCCGAGCGCGCCGGGCGTCACCGGGCGCGGCGTGCCGAATTGCAGAGGGAACAGCAGAAAGCAAACCGCCCCCACGAGAATCGCGAGCATCAGTCGGCGGGCGTGGGCGCGGAGCTCGCCCCGGTCGGCGCACAGGAACGGCGAGAAAAAGAAAAACACATCGATCGACATGTACGGCAGAATCATCGCCGGCACGAACGGGATGCGGCTTTCCCACGAAAAGTAGAGCGTGCCGACATTCGCCCGCCGGCCGGTGAGCCAATTGATGCCGCCGTAGATCACCAGGAATGCGATCGAGAGGGCCACGGCCCAAACCGCCGCCTCCGCCAGCGGCCGGCCTGCGAGGCCGGCGCGCAATTGCGCCGGTCGTCCGGTGGGAAGGGGGGAGCTGAGGGTCAATCCAACCTCCCGCGATTTATTCGCGGGTCCATCCGCGCCACCGAGACCGTGAAAATGCCCCACCGGTCGATGAGCATGCCGAGTTTCCTGAATCCCGCCGATGCCACCAGCGCGTCCATCTCCGCCTGCGCCCGGCGGCGCATGATCCACGCCTCGCCTTCGCGATTGCGCAGTACCCGCGCGATCATCTCCACCTGCGGATGCCACGGCTGGTTCGTGTAAATCAGATACCCGCCCTCGCCCATCGCCGCGGCCAATCCGCCGAGTGACGCGCGAACGGGATCGTTAGCCGGGAACAATTCGTAAAGCCCGGAGACGATGGCGATGGTCGGCTCGGGATCAACCGTCGAGAGGGACTGCGCGTCGAAGGCATCGCCCGGCTCGAACACGGCATTCGTCACGCCCATCTCGGCGGCGAGCTTGCGGCCGATCTCCAGCGCCGGCTCGTTGCGGTCGCGGAGAACGGCCTGCACGTCGCCCGGCGTGTCACGCAGCGCTTCCAGCAGGTAGCGCCCGGGGCCCGCCGCGATGTCGAGGATTCGCACCGGCCGGCCCTCGGCACGGACCTTCGCGATCGTTTCACGGAGCGTTTGCTGCAAATGCACTTTACGTTGCCGGATGCCGCGCCAGCCGATGGCGTTGAGGTAGACGCGGTCGATCAGCTTCCCCAGCGGCGTCGTGCCCTGTGGGCGGTTCTGGTAGACGTGATCGAGCGATGCGCCCGAATCAAAACCCGCCCGCCACCCGACCCGCACGCCTTCACTGAGGCGGCCCGCGCTCTGCAAAAAGGCCCGCTGCATGCGGAAATTCAGCCCGAAAGGGCAGTACGCGGGCAGCGGCTTTTGCAGCCGCTCGTATTCGGCCTTGGTATAGCCTTGCTTGTCGGCGTCCAGCAGCGACGGCGGGGGGACGACATCGGCGAAGCGCTCGCGGATGAACGCCCGCACCTCGGCAATGGGTCGGGCGCGATCGGCCTCGTGGAAGATCGCATGATGGAAGCCCGGGTAATGCACGAGCTTTTTCACGGGCGACGAAAGCCGCCGGAAGAACTTTTGTGCCGGGGCATTTTTCACCACCCAATCCGATCCGGCCATCAGCAGCAGCGTCGGAGTGTGAATCGCCCCCGCGTCCGCCAGGAGGCGCGTGGAGGTGTCCTGCAAGTCGAGCAGGATGTTCACCGCGATCTGTTTGGAGATCAGCGGATCGCCCGCATACGCCGCGGCTTGGGCCGCATCGTGCGTAAGCATGCCGGCCTTCACGTAGCTGGTGATGAACGCCTTTTTCTTCACCATCGCCAGAGCGCGGAGCCCCGGCACCGCCAGCGGCACGTAGAGCTTGACCCGCAGGGCCGGCGTGGCGAGCACGATGCCGCGCAACGGCGGGGCGTAATCGTGTACCCACGCCGCAACCGCAACCGCCGCCACGCTGTGGCCGAGGACCACCGTCTCCTCAAGCGGGATGCCGTACTCCGCAGCGACGTGCCCCGCGAACGCGTCCATGTCGCGGACGATGTCGGAGAAACTCGCCGCCCACCCCCGCTCCCCGGGCGAGCGGCCGTGGCCGCGCTGGTCCCACGCGAAGACGGCCACGTCTTCCAAATCGAGCTCGCGCACCATCTCAATGAATCGCCCGGAATGTTCGTGCCCGCGATGGAACAGCAGCAGCGCCTTGTGTGCCGGGACGGCTGGGAGCCAGGCGCGATAGAAAAGCTCGGTGCCATCCCATGTCGTCATCGTGCGCTCGATGCAATCGACGCCGACGCCCGGGCGCGGGGCATCGGCGGATGGGCCTGTCGAGATGGTCGGGGCCTGAAGCATTGTCACAGCGTCCTCACGTTCCAAAGTAGCATAGCAAATCCGCGGCAAAGTCGCCGATCACTTATCCAATAGAAAAGCCCGTGCCCGAAGATCCGCAGATCGCATCCCTCGGAAGGATGGCGACTTACGTTAAGGCATCATAGGGAGCCGTAGCGCCGCGCCATGCGTTTTTTGTTACCGGCCCTCCATTGCGTGCGCCCAAACGGCTCCGATCGGCCAAGTAGTAGCTTCAGATCTTTCGTGGCATGGGCGGCCCGCCCATGAATTCGCCGCTGTAGCGGCTTAAACACGGGCGGGCCGCCCGTGCTACATTTTGCCGGCCATCAGATGCACGATCAGCGGGGCGACGAAGATCAGGCTGTCGATGCGGTCGAGAATGCCGCCGTGACCGGGGATGGAGGAGCCAAGGTCCTTGATGCCCACGTCGCGCTTGACGACGGAGATGCATAGGTCGCCCAATTGCCCGCCGATGCCGACGATCAATCCGATCAGCGCCAATCGGCCCGCGCCCAGCCGGCCGTTAAACGAGAACGCGAGGGCGAAGGCCAGCAGCATTGAAAGCACTGCCGCACCGATCGCACCTTCCCACGTCTTGCGCGGGCTGATGTTGCTGCGCAGCGGATGTCGGCCCAGCAGCTTGCCGAACCCGAACGCGGCCACGTCGTTCACCTCGGTCGCAAAAATCACGTAGAGCAGCAACCCGTAGGGATTGCGCGAAGTCGCGAGCCACGCCACATGCAGGAAAAGCCATCCCAGCAAAAATCCCAGTACGCACAGGGCCGTGAGGTGAAGCTGCCCCTGGGTGCGGTTGCGGAAGACGGGGATGGCGAGCAGGGAAATGGTTGCATACACCGGCATCGCCATAAACAGCGCGTACCAGCCGGGGACGTGCCGGTAGGGGTCGGGCACAAGACACGCCGCCCCCGCGACGATCAGCAACACGACCACGCAGGCCGCCATGCACCGATCCCGCAAGATTCCCGTTGCCCGGGCGAACTCCGTGAACGCGAATACCGCCAGCAGCACCGCGCCACTAACAACCGCCCACCTCCCCAGGAAAACCGCCGCCGCGATCAGCGGCACCATCACCAGCCAGCTCCGGTACGTCAGCCAGACGGACCGGACGTCTTTATGCAATCGGTAACGGACGAAGGCGATCGCTCCGCCCGCGACCGCGAGCAATCCGCTCGTGATCGCTGCGTAGGTCCAGAAGATTGCACTGTGCAACGCGGCGTGGGGGGTCATGCGATCCTACGATCAGAAGCTCGATGCGCGGTTCGAAACCCGTCTTTCATCGATCCGAAGAAATGAACGCCAAGAAAGCCCGGCAGGTGGTCATGCCTCGTCTGCTGTGACGCGCCTTGCCGTCTTCATTGCGAAATTGAACGCAGAGACGCCGAGGCGCAGAGGAAAACGCGGAGTTATTGTTGGTTATGATGCTGGGTGCTCTGTGATGCCGAGCGCGCACCAGTGTTTCCTCTCTTTCCCACCTCTGCGCCTCGGCGTCTCTGCGTTCAGTTTGGACCGGTATTCCAAAGACGCCTGCGCAGCAAAAAAGCACGTTCCCATCCCCCGCATTCCATGGCGTTTCCTATCTGGCGGCCTTGCGTCTTGGCGTTCATTTCTTTTTCCGTTCGACGCCCGGCTGCGAATCCCCGCGCAGTTCCCGCATTGTCCGCGTCAGCCGAACGGCGATCGTCTGTACACAGCCGATGATAATGACCAGACACGTCCAATCCAAAACCGTCAATCCACCGAAGCGGATCGGCGCGGCGCGAAGCAGCAGGAAAAATGTGATCCACGCGCCCACATGCAGGGCGACCATGCGCCACGGCTTGGACATGACCCCGCCATACTCGCGCCGGCCGGCGACGGCCTGGCCCAGCGTGCCGACGTAGGCGGTCAGCAGCGCGAAGATCGCGGCCCAATACCCGGCGAACGGGCTGCACAATCCGCTGTGGGCGACCCCGGCGAAGATCAGCACATCGGAAATGCGGTCGGGCAGGTCGTTGAGAATTTCGCCCCGCCGGCTGGCAGCGCCGGATGCGAGGGCGACCATCCCGTCGAGCATGTTGAACCATAGCCGCAGGTAACACAGCAGCGGCCCGACGAGCAGCAGCACCGGGTGGTCGCCTGCCTTCCAGAAGCAAGCCGCCGCCGCCGCGGATGCGACGATAGAGAGATAGGAAATTACGTCCGCATGAATTCCCAGGCGAACGCAGATTCGCACGGCCCGCTCAGCCGTCCGCCGAAACATCCCCGCGATCGGCCGGCGGCTGGTGGGCTGGTAGGGCATGGGGAGTGGGAGAGGAGCAGAAGCCAGGAGCCAGGAGCCAGGAGCCAGAAGAATACATCAGCCGCCGCAAGCCGCAAAACTCTCCGCTAGTTTTCAGGATAACAGGAATCATGTTTCACCCAACGGCGTCTCTCTCTTGCCTCCTGGCTTCTGGCTGGCTCCTTTCCCCAAAAATCCCCGCCGATTGCAACTTCCCTTCCTCCCCCGCGTCAGAGTTAAAATGAACTTGCGGACCTGTGTCCCCATTCGCACTTGCTGCCCGGCAGCAGGAGGTTCGGTTATGACTGCTTACCATCCGATTCATTCTCATTCCCCGCACCACCTGATCTGGAAATATCTGCTGCCGATCCTGCTCGGCCTGCTGGCGTTCTTCTTTTTCGCCTCGCCGGTACGGGGGCAGGTTTGGGTGGACGCGAGCCAGTTGGATGGGAAGGTGCCCGATTGGGTGGACCGCACCTATTACCGCCCGGCGCCACCGGTGTGCTATCAGCCGCCGCGGGTGCAGCGGGTGTGGATCGAGCCGGCGTACCGCACCGTCAGCGACCGCGTCTGGGTCTGCCCGGTGACGACGACCGTCTGCGAGCGCGTCTGGGTGGACGCGAAGTACGAGCTGCGCACCGTCTGCGCCTGCGAAGGCGGCAGCACGGTCGAGCGGCAGGTGCTGGTCCTCGTGCAGCCGGGCCACTTCGAATCGCGCCCGCGCGAAGTCGTCGTCTGCCCCGGCCACTGGCAACCCACCACCCGCCAGGAACTGGTGTGCGCGGGGCATTGGCAGATCGTCGACCCGTAGGCCGATTGGCTCGTCGCGGGTGAAATCCGAATGACCAACTCCGAAACCCGAATCAAATCCGAATGACCAAATCCGAATTCCCAAACCGAGGGAGCCACGAATGAACACGAATGGGCACGAATGAATTAGGACTTCCTATTCGTGTGCATTCGTCTTCAGCATTCGTGTTCCTTCGTGGTCCCCTCTGCATTCGGATTTCGTCATTCGGACTTGGGGCTTGATTCGGGTTTCGGATTTCGGATTTCGGATTTATCTCCTACGGGTTTTTCGAAAATCATCAGGTGCTGCTGCGGCAGATCATTAAACGTCTTCACGTGCTTGAGCCCCACAGCCGCCATTTCCTTGATGGCCTGGGCTTCGGTCATTTTGTGATGGGGTTTGATGGCGACTTCGGGGTCTTCGCCGCGGTATTCGATGTCCACCACTCTGCCGCCGGGCTTGAGGGCTTTGACGATCGCCAGCATCATCTCGTTCGGGTGGTCGAATTCGTGGTAGGCGTCCACCATCAGCGCCAAGTCCACGCCGGCCTCGGGGAGGTTGGGGTCTTCGATGGTCCCCAGTACGGGCTCGACGTTTTCCAGCCCTTCGTGCTTGGCGGTCCGCTTCATGATCTCGAGCATCTGCTTCTGGATGTCCACCGCCAGCACCTTCCCCTTGGGCACCTTCCGCGCGATGCGGAAGCTGAAATACCCCGTGCCCGCGCCGATATCCGCGACCACATCCGTCGGCTTGAGCCCCATCAATTCGATCGCCTTGGAAGGCTGCTCTTCACGCTCGCGGTCGGGCCGCTCCAGCCAGCCCGCCCCCAGATGCCCCATCACCTGCGCGATCTCGCGCCCCATGTAGACCTTGCCGATCCCGTCGCTGCTGGGCTGCGTGGTCGAATAGACGGACGCCTTCTGGGCCTGGGCCGGCGCCTTTACCGGAGTGTCGTCAGCCCGGCAGACGACTGCCGACACGAACGCCACGACGAACCCCGCAGCCACGGCACGGGCAAATCGCTGAATCACGGGCATGGCCTGCTCCTTGGTTTGTTGACGTAACGTAGCCGCACGAAGATTCGGAAGATAGGCCGGCGCTACCGCGTCTCCGTGTCGATCGGCAAGACCGCGGTGCGGAAAACCGCGAAAACGCGGAGGCGCGAAGACGGACGCGAAGAAGAGGAAATACCAAGCGATTCGTGCTTCCCCATAGGACGGCGCGAGTTACGGATGGCGCCTCCGATTGGACCACCTTCCCTGTTCTTCGCGTCTGCCTTCGCGGCTTCGCGGTTTTCCGCACCGCGGCCCGCGCACGGCCCCGGTTTGCAACGCGGCCGACCGAGGTTCTAATTCCCGCCGCGAGTTATGCCGATGTACGGCGGGGCCGTGCGCGCGGCGTGCGTTGCCGCGGCGCTTCGTCCGTTCCCCCGCGACGGGCGGCAGCGCATGATGCCCGCGACGATGGCCGGGGGTCAGGAGGTTCGGATGGCGACCGCCCAAAAATCACGGATCGGCAAGAACGTCAAGCTCAAGCTCCGCAACCTCTACCTGCGTTTCCCCAAGAACGTCGAGTGCAACATCTGCCGCTGGAGCGGCCGGCATTTCAACAGCGACGAATGGCACCCGCAGACCGTCTGCTGGAAGTGCCGCTCGCTGGTGCGCCACCGCCTGCTCGTCGAAACCCTCAACCGCATCGAAGGCGTCACCTGGAAAGACCTGGTTGACGGGAAGCGCGTCCTGCACTTTTCGCCTGAGCGCCTCACTACGCCGTTGCTGCAGCCGCGCGCGTCCAGCTACAAGACCGCCGACTTCCTCCGCACCGATACGGATTTGCAGATCGACCTGACGAACATGCCCTCGGTCCCGAGCGGCTCAGTCGACCTGCTTCTCGCGGCGGACGTGCTCGAACACGTGCCCGACCACCTCCAGGGCATGCGCGAAATCCTCCGCGTGCTCGCCCCCGGCGGCACCGCCATCCTCACCGTCCCGCAACAAGACAACCTCGAAAAAACCTGGGGCGACCCATCCCTCACCGACCCGCAAGATCGCCTCCGCACCTTCGGCCAGGAAGATCACGTCCGCATCTTCGGCAACGACATGCCCGACCTGCTCCAATCCGTCGGATTCCAAGTCCGCGTGGTTGACGCCGACAGCTTCCCCAAAGACGTGGTGCAAAAGTACGTCCTCTTCCCGCCGGTGCTCTCCAAGCACCCGCTGGCGACAAACCACCGCCGGGTCTTCTTCGCGAAAAAGCCCGAGGGTTGAAATCCGAATTCCGAATCCCCGAAATCCGAATCAAATCCGAATGACGAAATCCGAATTCCCAAGAGCGAAATTTACCGCAATTGGCGAAGAGAAGATTGAACCGCAGAGGCCGCAGAGAGCGCAGAGGGGGGAATCAGCGGATGTCAGTCCGCAATAGCAAGTAATTTGTTCCTCTTCTTCTCTGCGCCCTCCGCGGCCCCTGCGGTTTAATTCTTCTTCGCCCTTTCGCGGTAAAGTCTTTCCTTCGGATTTCGTCATTTGGATTTAATTCGGGTTTCGGGGATTCGGAATTCGGATTTCTGCAAATTTTCACCGCCCGCGATACTCGTCCTTCTGCACCCCGATTTTTTCCAGCGGGATCGCCCTGAACCCCGTCTTCCACACCGGCGACTCGGGCCTGGGGTTGAAGTCCATCTTTTCCGGGGCGGCGAGCATCGGGTCGCCGTCGCCGAAGTTGGCGTGGAGGGTGAGGTCCTTTTCCCCCAGGCCCTCGGGCAAATCGATGAAGCCGCCGCCGGCGCGGACGTTGCGCACGATGCGGTTGCCCTTGGGGATTGCCGGCTGGTCGGTCACGATCTTTGCCAGCTCCGGATATCGGCTGGCGAACGGCGGGCGGTCGCAATGCACCAGCTTCAGCCGATCGAACAGCACCGGGTCGGTCCCGTCGAAATAGCCCTTCATGAAATCGCGCCCCCGCGCGTCCATCATGATGGCGAGGGTGCAGTCGACGAAGAGGTTGTTGTCGATGCTGTTGTCGCGCCCGCCGCCCAATACCACTCCGTGCCCGGCCCGGCAGACCACGTTGCCGAACACCAGCGTGCCCGAGGCGCAGTCGTCGAGATAAATCGCGTTGGCGATCGCGCCGGGCGGGCCGCCGAACCCGATGTCGGTGAACCGGTTGAACCGCACCACGTTCCCCCGCTCGGTGTAATCGCGCCCCATGTAAAACGCGCCCACGTCCGAAGTCTCCGTGCAGACGCGGTCCAGCGTGTTGTACTCCACGACGTGGTCGTTCCCTTTAAGCAAAATACCGACGTGCGGGCCGTCGGAGATGGCGTTGTGGCTTACCGAATTGCCCACGCCGTGGACGAGAATGGCGGGGCGGTAGGTGCGGACCCAGCGGTCGAAATCGGTGATGCGGTTGTTGGTGGCCAAGTTGCCGCCGGGAGTGAGCGTGGCGCGGTCGCCGCCGCCCAGCAGGATGCCTCCTTCGCCCGTGTGCATGATGTCGCAGGAGACCACGCCATTGTCCGTCCCGGCGTCGCAATCGAGCAGGGGGTTGGCGTAGAGGTCATCGGTCAGGCTTTCGGTATGGCCGCCGATGCTGACGGCGAACGTGCCCAGGTTCGTAAATCGGCACCCCGCGATCCGATTGTGCGACCCGCCCGACACCACCGCGCCCGCGCTCCGCGCGCACTCGAAACCCAAACCGCTCAACGTCACGTAGGAGGCCCCGCGGATCGTCACCATCGGCTCGGCGACGGTGGACACCACCGCGTCCCCATCCCGTAGCGGCTCGGGCGGCCAGAAGTACAGGATGCCGCTCCGGCGATCGAGGTACCATTCGCCCTGCTCGTCCAATTCCTCCAACACGTTGAGCACGTAAAACCGCCGACCCGCGGAGTACCCGTACACCCCGTGCGGCGGCATCGTCGCGATCTCGTGCGTCTGCAAATCAATCGACTTCACCTTCTCGTACGAATCCGCGTAGTCCCACGTCCAGTACCCGTGCAGCCACAAATCCGGCGCATCCGCCCAACGCGCCATCCGGTCATTCACAAACGTGAACCGCCCGCCCTCCGGCCCGGATGGGGCGGCACTAATATTCGCGAACCCTTTCTTCGGCCATCGCGCCAGCAGCATCGGCTCGCCGCGGAAAAATAGTTCGAGCCCCGCAGGCACGGTCTTGCGATGAAACCCCCGCGCGCCAAGCTCCCCGTAATCGGTGATCCCCAGCGCCCGCAAATCGGCCTGCAACACCTTCGTCCGCGCCTGCGGCTCCAGCCGATTTAGCACCGCCGGGTCGGTCACGGGGACGAAATTCCCCACCGCCCGCCCGCCCACGAAGTGGACTTCCTCGTTCGCCCAGGCGCGGTACGCGACCGGCCGCCGGGGACTGCCCCCGTCCTGGGCCGTCAACTCGAATCCGCGTTGCCGAAAGTACGTCCCGCCGCGGACCCACACCGTCGTCCCGCCACCGCTCCCCGCCCGCCGATTGGCCTCGCGGACCGCATCGCGTGCCCGCTCCAGCGTGGCAAACGGCCCGTCGTCGTGCGCCTCGTTCGGATCGGCCAGCCGCCCGGACCACCGATCATCCCCCAGCGGCGAAACATAAAAATCCCCTCCCGACCCCGGCAACCGCGCCGCCGGATTCCCCGCCCGATCCGGGGCCGGCGGTTTCTGTACGCTGCCGGCCCGCGCCGCCGATGCCGGCAACAGCAGGGCGATGCCGAGCATCAATCCCACCAGCGCGGCGCTACGCCGCGTCCGTTGAAAACTGACGCTCGTCCGGCGATCCAATATTGTCTGTAAAAAAGCCGACATTCGCGGGGAACGACCATACCGCGATCAAAAGAAACGGGGAATCGACATTCGGCGCAAGACGCCCGAAAGATAAAGGGACCGCGAAACCACAAAGGCGCGAAGATCGCCGCGAAGGAATGCCGGGGGGAAGTACCGCCACAGATGGACACAGATGAACACAGATTGGGAAACGTTGGCTCGTGACATGGGCGGCCCGCCCATGCTCGATGCGTTGTGAGTTTCAGGGAAATTCTGTCGCCAAACTCTTTGGTATTTGGACGCACCGGGCATGGGTGCGATGCCCATGTCACCATAAAGATGTGGGTGGGTGTACTCGCCCACCGTCGGATTTCACGCGACGGCTCAATAAAAGACGGTGGGCGGGTACGCCCACCCTACGGCTTTTCTCTGTGCCCTTTGTGCTCGCTGTGGCCTTTGTGATTTCGATGATCGAACTCAAAGTGGGGAACATGGGCGGGCCGCCCATGCCACGGCAATTGCTTCCCATCCGTGTTCATCTGTGTCCATCTGTGGCGGCATTTCCCCGTATTTCTTCGCGGCTTCGCGACTTCGCGGCTCCCCGGTCTCTTCCTGTCATTTCCCCTCGCCGGCCTCCTTCGGCTTCGAATCGTTGGTGGGGGCCGTGCCGTTTCTTCTCGCGGCTTCCATCAATTTCTGGAAGATGAACTGGCGTCTGTCGCCGCCGCCCGCCGCGCCCTGCCCGCGGGCGATGCCCCGGCCGCGCGGGGTGATCAAATCGGCCATCTGCCGGTCGATCAAAATCTGGAAGAACACCAGCGCCATCTCGTCCTGCGTCTGCTCGCCCCAGCGCACGCGCCGCGGCGGGGTCGTCGGGTTCCTTGGGTTGTCGGCGGAGTTGTCGTACCGGAACCGCATGAACACCTTCGTCCCCTGAGGAATGTCGATCGGGTGCTGGTACAAATATTCGTCCTGCCAGTCCCAATCCCAATCCTTGATCCAGATGATCGGCAATTCCTTCCCGTCCGGCAGGGTCGCCGTCACCTGTACCTCCTTGCACAGCAGGTGCGCGTGCGGGAACACGCCCGACAATTTCACGTCCGTCGGCACCACGAACGAGCGGCTGGTCTCATAGTTCTTTTCCCCCGCGGGAATGTCCAGCCGCCCGCCGATCTGCATCGTGCTGATGAACAGCTTCTGCGGCGTTTTCTTCGCGAAGTACAACCCCACCGTGGACTGCTCGGTCTCCACCTTGCCCGAAGGATGGAAGTGCGTCTGGAGCACGAGGTCCGACCCCTTTTTCACCAGCCGCCCGATGCCATCGGGCAGTCGGCGGGGGGTCACGCCCGGCGCCCAGCCGCCCAATCCGCCCGACGGCATGAAGCCCAGCCCGCCGCCGTGCCCGTAACCGGGCAGGGGGTCGGCGTCATCGAGCTGCTTCGCCCGGCCGCTCGTGTCCAAGTACAGCAGCGCGTGATGCACGATCTTGCGGTTGCCTGGTCGGTATTCCACCGCCTCGACGTACTTGTCTTCCGTCAGATTCAGCGGCAGCACGAAAATCCGAAACTCGTCGCGCCCCTCAGCCTTCACCGTGTACGCCTCGGGCATCTTCAGGACCAAATCCGGCTCGCCAAGCTGCCACCCCTGCGGGAACTTCGGGGCCGCGGGAAGGTCGGCGGCGTTGCCCTCGGCCTTCTCGGATTTCAGCCAGCCTTCCAGCGTGTCGATCTGCCCATCGGTGAGCCGGCGCTCGCCGATGAAATCCCCATACCCGTGCTCCGGCCGCCACGGCGGCATCTGCCGCGACGTGATGACCTGATCAATCTCCTTCGCATGCTTCTTCACGTCCGCGTAAGTGAGCAGCGAAAACGGCGCAACCTCCCCCGGTCGATGGCAAGATGCGCAATGCTCGAAGACGATCGGCGCCACGTCCTTGTTAAACGTAGGCCCACCCGTCAAATTCGCCGATGGGCCCGGAGTCCCGGCCACCTCTGCCGCATGCGCCGTCCCCGAGCACCGCGCCGCCAAAACAATCCCCACCACCGAAACCGCCAGGCCCGCGCCCACGAAAGTCTTAACCATGTGAAGTCTCCACGCTGATCCCAATCATCCCATACAACAGTGCGCTAGTTCCCTCAGATGAAATTCGAACCACAGAGGACACCCCAGAGCACAGAGTGATCTCAATGTAGGGTGGGCGTACTCGCCCACCGCGTGACATGAAATGGTGGGCGAGTACGCCCACCCTACATGGCTTCTTCTCTTCCCGCCCCTGTGTTCTCTGTGTCCTCTGTGGTTCGTTCTACTTCCGGCATTATTTCCCCGCGATGGCGCAGCCAATCGCCGCCGTCCGCGCCGCGGAAACCTCGCGCCCTGCGAGTACCGCGTCAATTGCCGCCCGCAGGTCATGGGTCGTCGCTTCAAACCGCTTCTTGCCCAGCGCGACATAGAGATCGTCGATGCGCCCGCGATAGAGCACCACGCCGTCGGCCCCGATCACCGCCGCTTCGGGTGTCATCGTCGCGCCGACCCGGTCCGCCAGTTCCCGCCTCTGGTCCATCAGCACCGGGCAGGTGAAGCCGTATTCCTTCGCATGTTTTTTCGCATCCTCCGCCGACAGGGCCGGATCGCAATGCACGAGATAAAACGCGACGTGTTTGGATTCGTATTCCGCGCAGATGCGGTTGATTTCCGGCGCGTATCCGTTGCAGATGGGGCAGTCCGCCGAAATGAATATCACCACGGCGGCCTTCGCGCCCGCCAGTTCCAGCGGCCGCCGCACCTCGCCCCCCACGTCGCGCACTTCCACGCTCGCCGGCCTTGTGGACGGCCCGGCCCCGGCACAAAGCAGGAGCAGCCAAACACCAGGAAGATACCCAGATCGCCGAAACATGCAGCGAACATCCTTTCCAATGTGCCCACAGGAGAACGCCCCCCGTTTCGCATTATTTTACGCTGCCGGGCGTGAAAAGGTTACTCGGGGAAGATCTCTCGCCGTCCATTGAACAAATCACAAAGCGGCGCTGGTGAATCGCCTGCTCCGATCCATCGCTTTTCATGATTGCATTAGTTTGTTGCAGCCCCTATAACGGCTCCGCGAGATCGGCGGGAGGCCGGTCGATCCAAATGAGCGGGAACGGGTCGGCGGACCCGATGCATTAACAAGTCTCCAACTCACAACAAATCCGGTACGAAGCAGCGCCACGACACGGCAAATCTATATCCAAGGAGGGTGCGATGCGGGAGATTCAGACGATTACTGCGCGCAAGGGCTCGGGCCTTCTCATTGAATCCGTTGAGCCGCGATTGTTCATGTCGGCGGCCTCGGCGAGCCATGCGGTTGCCGCGGCAGCGCACGCGGCCCTGAGCATGCACGCCGCCGTCCATCACCCGCACCAGCACCAGGTCCATGTCCATCGGCCGGCGCATCAACCGCCGTCTGCCCCAACGCCGACACCACCACCCGCGCCTGTCCCTCCTTCAGCGGAAACACAGGACCCCAAACTCTTCCCCCAAACCGAGAATGACGATGGGGGAGGCAGCCCTCCTGTTCCCGAGCCCCAGAACGTCCCCAATTCCGGGGGGCTGTTGCCCGCGTCGCCGGCCCCGGCAAGCGGATCGTGGGTTGCCGTGGGGCCCGGCCCCATCACCAGCGGGCAGGTACCCGGCGGCGGCGCGGTTTCCGGGCGGCTTACTGCGATCGCCCCGAGCCCCACCGATCCGAAAACCATCTACATCGGCGCGGCGGGCGGGGGGGTATGGAAGACCACCGACAGTGGAAGCACCTGGGCCCCGCTCACCGATGCCCAAACCACCGACGTGATCGGCGCGCTGGCCCTGGCCCCCAGTAATCCCAATATCATCTACGCCGGCACGGGCGAGGCGAACAACTCCGGCGATTCCTACTACGGCCGCGGCATCCTCAAATCGATCGACGGCGGGGCTACCTGGACACTCCTGGGCAACTCCGTCTTCAATCGCAACTCCTTCTCCAAAATCGTCGTCGATCCCGCCAACGCCAACATCGTGTATGCCACCACCTCTTATGGCGTCAATGGCACTTACGGCGGCTGGGGCATCTGGAAATCCACCGACGGTGGCGTCAACTGGACCGAAACCACCACTTCCATCAACAGCGGAACGACTCCCTGCAGCGACCTGGTGATGGACCCCACCAATTCACAGGTGCTGTACGGGGCCATGGGCTACGCCTTCGGCGATTCTCACAACGGCATCTACAAGACCACCAACGCAGGCGCGTCCTGGACGCTGCTCTCCGCCTTCCCGGGAAACGCCGCCAACAACGCCAACGCCGGACGCATTACCCTCGGAATGACGACCAACCCGCAGGTCACCACGCCCGTCCTCTACGCCACGGTCCAGAACACGGCCTCCTCCGGCCTTTTGGGTGCCTACCGGTCCGCCAACGGCGGCGCGGCCTGGACGACCCTCAGCCCGCCCAACTACATGGGCGGACAGGGATGGTATGACCAAACCATCGCCGTCCTCCCTTCGGACCTGACCCAGAACACCGTGTACCTCTCCGGCTCGGCGGGCACCAACTCCATGCTGCAAAGCACCAACGGCGGGACTTCCTGGACCGACATTTCCACGGGCGCCTCGGGTAACAACGGCCCCCATGCCGATCACCACGCCGCGGCTTTCGATGCCAACGGCCATTACCTCGATGGCGACGATGGCGGCATCTGGCGGCTCGATAACGCCACCCCGGGCTCCATAGCCTGGACTGATCTCAACTCCAATCTCAACATCACGCAGTTCATCGGCGTCGCCATCGGCAACACCACTACGCCCGTCCTGTTCGGAGGCTCGCAGGACAACGGAACCAGCCAGTCCACCGGCGGCGCAGTCGCCTGGACCGAACGCGAAGGAGGCGATGGCGGCGCGGTCGCCATCAGCCCCAACCTCGCCTCACGCATCTACCACATCGCACCGGTGGGAAGCTTCGGCTCTTCCGATTACTTCCGCCGCTCCGACAATGGCGGCACCGCATGGAACAGCGAGGTGAACGGCCTGGGCGCTTCCGATCCCAGCAACTTCTATCCGCCGTTCGTTGTCGATCCCAACTCGTTCTCCGGCAACGACCGCCTCCTGCTCGGCACCAACCGCGTTTACGAATCCGTCAACAACGCCGCGTCCTGGACGCCGATCAGCACCCCCAACTCCGGCGGATGGACCGTCAGCACCAACATCGACACCCTGGCCGTTGCCGCCAGCGACGTGAACACCATATATGCCTCGTCCAGCGGCCATACCTTCGTCACCACCAACCGCGGCGCTTCCTGGACCGAGCACGATGTGGACGCCACCAACAACATCTCCCAGATCATCGTCGATCCCACATCCTCCATGATCGCGTACGCGGTACTCGACAGGTTTGGCGGCGGCAAGATCTACCGCACCGTCAACGGCGGCGCTACCTGGGCCAACATCTCCGGAAATCTCCCCGACCTGCCGGCGCATGCCGTTGTTCTCGACCCCAAGGGGCCCGGCACGGCCGACGATGTGCTCTATCTCGGCACGGACCAGGGCGTGTTCACCTCTTCCAACTTCACCGCAACCCCGACCTGGTCGCTGGTCGCCTCCGGACTGCCCCCCGTTCCGGTCCTTGACCTGAAGCTCAACTCAAACCATATCCTCGCCGCCGGCACCCACGGACGCGGCATGTGGCAGACCCTCGTCCAACCCCCGGTCATCACGGCCATCAGCGGGCAGGTCTTCAACGACGCCAACGGGAACGGCGTCAAGGACTCCGCCGAGACCGGGCTCGCCGGGTGGACCGTCTATCTCGATCAAAACGGAAATCACACGTTCGACTCGGGCGTCATCAACCCTTCCTCCACGGATGTGCCCAAGGCCATCCCCGACGGCCCCGGCGGGCAGGTGACTTCGACGCTGGCCGTCAGCGGCACGATCGGTAACATCGCCAACATCACCTGCACCCTTTCCATCAATCACACCTTCGACTCCGACCTGCAGGCATACCTCATCAGCCCGACCAACACCCGCATCGAGTTGTTCAGCGGCGACGGGGGCAGCGGGCACAACTTCACCGCCACCACCTTCAGCGACGCCGCCGCAACGCCCATCTCTTCCGGCTCCGCCCCGTTCAGCGGCTCCTACACGCCCGACGACCCGCTCTCCACATTCAACGGCCAGGGGGCCAACGGCGTTTGGTCGCTCGAAGTTCACGACAACGCGGCGGTCGATACCGGCACCATCATCTCCTGGAGCCTGGCCGTCACCAGCGGCGAACCCAACACCACCACCGACGCCAGTGGAAATTACATCTTCAGCGGACTGACGGCGGGCGCGTATTCCGTCGGCGAGGTCCACCATAGCGGCTTCGCCCAAACCGCCCCCTCCGACGCGCAGCCCAACTCGGGCCTGTATACGATCAACCTCGCGACCGGCACCACCGCCTCCGGCACCAACTTCGGCAACATCGCCGACAGCAAGCCTCCCACGCTCTCGGGCGCAGTGTCGCGCAAGACCCAGGGCTCCGCCGGCACCTTCGACCTGCCGCTGGACATCAGCGGCTCAGCCGCCAACGCCACCGTAGAGCCGCGCCGCGCCCATGCGGGCGACCTGCTGGTGCTGAACTTCAGCGAGAACATCCTGGGCGCCGGCCCGGGCGGCGCGGCCCTGCTGTCGCAGTTCACCGCCACCAACGGCGTCATCGCCAGCGCGACCATCAGCGGCAACACCCTTACCCTGGGCATCTCCAGCGTCACGGACCAGGCCGTCTTGAGCATCGCACTGGGCGGCATCACCGACCTGGCGGGCAACCCGCTGAGCGGCGTCAATACGATCTATGTCCGCGAACTCGAGGGAAACGTCACGCAGAGCAAATCCGTCTCCGTCCTGGATTTCCAAGCCGTCAAGACTCACCTGCTCGACGCGTCCGTGGACTCAAGCAATTTCCTCAGCGACGTGGACTGCAGCGGCACAATCGACATTCTCGATTTCCAGGAAGTCAAAACCCATTTGTTCGACAGCGTCATCTAATTAGTAACTGACAGGTTTCCTTACCCGATGCGAGGCAGAAAATGAAAAATAGATCACTCGGAGTCGTTCGGCGAATCATCGGCTGCGCCGTGCTCCTGGCGGCAATCACGCTGGCCGCGGACATCGCCCGGGGCGCGTCGCCCTCGCTGAGCCTACAGACGACCGGCGGCACCCCGACGAACATCGCCAGCGTCTCCCAGGGCACCTCCGTCGTCAGTCTCAACCTTCTGCTCAACAGCGGCGGCGTGACCACCGACGGGCTGCAGCTGCATTTCGTGACCAGCCCCGCCGGCGTCCTTCCCTTCGGCGGAACGCCGCTGAGCATTTTGAACACCCCGTTCACCAGCTCCGACGTTCAGTCCTCTCCCACCGCGGGCGCTATCGCCCAAAACAGCGCCGCGGGCAAAACGGCATTATTCAAATTTTCCGCAAACGATTATCCCGCGGTCAACGGCCCGATCGCGACTTACCAGTTCAATCCCAGCTCGCTGTCGGCGGGGGTCTACACGATCACGCCGGTGGGGGAGGCCTTCAGCAGCAGCGCCCTCAACGGCAGCACCAACACCTTCGCGACGCCCGCCTCATTCACGCTGACCGTGCTGACTCCGGAACCCGCAACAGCCTGGCTGGCACTGGGTGTCGTGGCAGTGCTGGTGCTGCGCCGCCCCCTCACCTTTTCCCCCGTTTCCGTCCGATAAGGACTTCATGCCTTTCGACGCGATGGTCGCCAACGCCGGCCGCCTGCACATTCTCGCGGCTCTGGCCGGGACGGACCGGATGGAGTTCGTCCACCTCCGCCGGGCCACGAAGCTGACGGACGGCAACCTCGCCTCCCACGCCCGCCGCCTCCAG
>JAQGHP010000247.1 GCA_028288775.1 Phycisphaerales bacterium
GGGACAGGTGCGACATGAGCAGTTGATGATACCGGTCGGCGTGCCGGGCGTCGGCGCCGTGAAGTCGAGGGACATGCAGGATAGTATCGGACCCCTACGCTGCGGAACTTGTGTAGATACCTTAGGCTTGCGCCGTGGGCTAAGGTCTTTCGCCCCTCCGGGGCTGAGCTTCGGCGTTCAGCAGTTCCGTTTACCTCTGCGCCGCCCATTTCCCTTCCGGGTCTGCCTCGCGGAACACTTCTTCAACCTTATGCACAACGTCCTCCGACAGCGGGCCTTTTTCGGCGTAGGCGATGTTGGCCCGGGCATTGTCGGGGTTGGTCGTGCCGATGATGGCGCAGTGAACGCCGGGGATGCTGAGCGTGAAACGCAGGGCCAACTCGGGCCAGACGCCGTCGGTCGGGCCGACGAAGCCCAAATCGGTCGGGTTCAACTTCATCGCGCGGATGCGGTCGTAATAGGTCTTCGAATAGCTCCTATACATGCCCGGTTGCTGGGAAGGGTCCTTCCACGCGGCGTTGGCGATCGGCCGTTTGGCCAATACGCCCAGGTTGTTCTCCCGAGCCTTGGGCAAGGCGGTGTGAATGTTCGCCTGATCGGCGATGCTGATCGACATTTCCAGCACCGCCACATCCGGCAGCGACGCGGCGTACGCCGCCTCCTCGTTGTCCCCGCTATATCCGGCAAACTTTATCTTGCCCGCCTCCCGCGCCTTCACCAGCGCGCCCATCGCCTCGCCTTTTTCCAGCACGTCCATGTCGCACGAATGCAGCAGCATCACGTCCAGGTGATCGGTCTTGAGATTGCGCAGCGAGCGATCGACGGTGCCCAAAATCAGCTCGGCCGACCACGCTTCCCCATTCACGTCCGGCACAGGCCTCCCGCACTTGGAAACGAGCACGTACTGCTCGCGCCGGCTGGAGACGGCGTTGCCGATCAGGGTTTCCGACCCTTCATAGCTGGCGGCGGTGTCCAAAAGGTTGACCCCGCTATCCAGCAGCAGATGGAGGATTTTCCCGGC
This sequence comes from Phycisphaerales bacterium, assembly GCA_028288775.1. Classification (GTDB taxonomy): domain Bacteria; phylum Planctomycetota; class Phycisphaerae; order Tepidisphaerales; family Tepidisphaeraceae; genus RYN-428. The sequence goes on from JAQGHP010000247.1 coordinate 1,022, forward strand.
ACGCTCTTGATCGGTCTTCAGGTAACCGATCGGCCCCGCGCCAAACCCCAGCCGCGACACGCTCAGGCCGGTTTTCCCAAAAATCGTTCGCTCAATCATTCTTTCATTGTAGACCGCCAACCGGCAGGGCGCGAACGGGGCATGTAACAACACGCCCCACGGCGAGTTACTTCCATGGCATGCGCCTGGCACCCCCATCCCCGAGCGACCGGAAACTGCATTTAGGCGCTAACACAATCGCGTCCTCCGCACTATTTAGAAACGAGTGACCGCTGCGACCCGGCGGTTACCCGAATATCGGGCGAACCCGCACCGAGTGGCCGATAAAGCGATGAGGCCGTCGCAAGGCTATGATTGGGCGAGGAATCGCCGCGCCGGCGTTTGCACAGGGAGTGTATGGTCTTGGGAACAAGAGTAAGGAAACTCGTCGTCGCCGGGCTGCTGGGCTTGGGCATCTCCGTCGCCGGCGCATTGGCTCGCGCTGAGGGCACCCCCGACAAGCCGGCAACGAATTCCGCAAAAAAACATTGGGCCTATCAGAAGCCGGTCGAACCGCCGGTGCCTTCGGTGAAGGACGCGGGCTGGGTAAAGAACCCGGTTGATGCATTCATCCTCGCCAAGTTGGAAGAGAAGGGGCTCAGGCCCGCGCCGCCTGCCGACAAACGCACGCTCATCCGCCGGGCGTATTTTGATTTGATCGGGGTGCCGCCCACGCCGCAGGACGTGGAGGTGTTCGAGGCCGACCATTCCCCCGATGCGTTCGCGAAAGTCGTCGATACGCTGCTGGCCGACCCGCGTTACGGCGAGCGGTGGGGGCGCTATTGGCTCGACGTCGCCCGCTACGCAGATACTAAGGGCTACGTCTTTCAGGAAGAACGCCGTTACCCATATGCCTATACCTATCGCGACTACGTCATCCGAGCGTTCAACGAAGACCTGCCATACGACCGCTTCCTGACCGAGCAAATCGCCGCCGACCTGCTCCCGTTGGGCGACGACAAGCGCCCGCTGGCGGCGATGGGCTTCCTCACCCTGGGCCGGCGATTTCTCAACGCCAAGCCCGACATCATTGACGACCGGCTCGACGTCATCTGCCGGGGGACGATGGGCGTCACTATCGGCTGCGCCCGTTGCCACGACCACAAGTTCGATCCGATCCCGACCAGGGATTACTACTCGCTCTACGCGATCTTCAACAACAGCAACGAGCCCAAAGACCCGCCGCTGATTGGTGAAGCGGTGCATGATGCCGCCTATGAAGCATTCGAGAAGGAGCTGAAAAAGCGGGAAGGGGAGCTCGACAAATTCCTAACCGATAAGCACGCGGAGCTCGGCACGGCGCTGCGATCTTCCAAGCAGATCGCGGATTACCTCATGGCCGCCCAGTTCCAGAAGCCGTCCGATGAACGCGACTCGGGCGCAGCCGACTTGAGCCGGTTTGTGATCGGGCGCTGGAAGCGTTATCTGGAACAGGCGGCACAAAAACACGACGCGGTATTTGCCGCGTGGCGGGCGTACGCCGAAATCCCGGCCGCCGATTTCGCGCAGAAAGCCCCGGCCGTGATCGAGCAGTTCGGGCAGGGTGAGGGGAAAAAACCGATTCACCCGCTCGTGCTCAAAGCGTTCGCGGAGAGTCCACCCGCCTCGATGCGCGAGGTCGCCGAGCGTTATGGCAAACTCATTGCGGAGTTCGACAAGCCCGAGCCGTTGGCGGACGCGGATCAGGAGGCGCTTCGACAGGTGATACGAGCGAGCGATGCCCCGGCGAACATCCAACTCGCGGACATAGACAAAGTCTACAAGCATGACGTGCGGGACAAGGTCACCGGCTTCAAACGCAAGATCGAAGAGTTGAAGGCCACCAACCCCTCCGCCCCGCCGCGGGCGATGGCGCTGGAGGATGCGAAGAACATTGAGCCGCAGCGCGTCTTCATTCGCGGCAACCAGGGCAACCCGGGCGACGAGGTGAAGCCGCACTTCCTCACCGTCCTGACCGGCCCGGAATCCCAGCCCTTCACGCACGGCAGCGGGCGGCTCGAATTCGCCCAATCCATCGCCAGCAAGGAGAACCCCCTTACCGCGCGCGTGATGGTCAATCGTGTCTGGCTCCGTCATTTCGGCTTCGGCATCGTTCGCACACCCAGCGACTTCGGCACCCGCAGCGACTCGCCGACGCATCCGGAATTGCTCGATCATCTGGCCGTGCAGTTTATGGCCAACGGCTGGTCGATCAAGAAGCTCCACCGGGAGATGATGCTGACCTCCGTCTATCAGCAGTCGAGCGTGGCGACGGCCGATGCCTCGCAGCGCGACGCTCAGAATCTATTCCTGTCGCACATGAACCGCCGACGGCTAGATTTCGAGGCCGTGCGCGATTCGCTCATTGCGGTGACCGGGAAGATGGATACCAAGATGGGCGGCAAGGCCGTGGACATCACCGCCGAGCCGTTCACCCATCGGCGGACGGTTTACGCCTTCATCGATCGCCAGAACCTCCCGGGCCTGTTCCGCAACTTCGACTTCGCCAGCCCTGACACGACCAGCCCCCAGCGCTTCAGCACGACCGTCCCGCAGCAGGCCTTGTTCATGATGAACAGCCCGTTCGCGATTCAGGAGGCCAAAGCCCTGCTCGAGCGTGATGAGGTGAAATCCGAGCAAGACCCGGCTAAGCGCATCACGCAGCTCTATCGCATCCTCTACAATCGCAATCCCATCGCCGATGAAATCACGCTGGGCACGAGCTTCATCGCCGCCGAGGAGGGCGCCGGGCGCGACGCCGTCGCCTGGCAGTACGGCTACGGCGAATACGATGAATCCGCCCACCGCACCAGGCAGTTCACGCCCCTGACCCATTTCACAGGCGGCGCCTGGCAGGGCGGCCCGACGCAACCCGACCCCAAGACCGGCTGGGTCACGCTCACGGCGGCAGGCGGGCACCCGGGCAATGACGCGCAGCACGCCGCCATCCGCCGATGGACCGCCCCGGCGGACGCCGCCATCCGCATCAGCGGCACCCTCGCCCATCCCGAAACCCGCGGCGATGGCGTCCGCGCCCGCATCGTCTGTAGCCGCTCGGGAGAGCTGGCCTCGCTGGTCGCCTTCCATGGCGAAGCGCAATCCGTGCTGGAAAACGTCGAAGTGAAAAAAGGCGACACGATCGACTTCATCGTCGATTGCCGGGACTCCGTGGAATTCGACTCGTTCACCTGGGCCCCGATCCTCCACGTAACCAGCGCCCCCGTGGTCGCGGGCAACGACGGCCCGAAAGAATGGAACGCCGCCACCGACTTCGGCGGCCCGGAAAAATCCCCGCGGGCGCTGTCGCCCTGGGAGAAGTATGCTCAGGTGTTGCTGGAATCGAATGAGTTTGTGTTTGTGGACTGAGAAAAGCTATTGCCACAGATGGAATGCAGATGAACACATCTGTGGCAATAACGCATTTGTTTTGACAAAGTGAAACACGAGGAATTGATCCATGCCCCATAAGCCTGATCCGCAAAACCTTTTCATGACCCGCCGGCAGATGCTTCAGAAATGCGGCATGGGCATGGGCGCATTGATGCTCGGCAACATGCTCAACGGCGCTACCGCGGCACAAGCCGCCCAGGCTTCGGCCGCTTCGCTCAACCCACTCACACCCCGGTTTCCGCAATTCGCGGGCAAGGCCAAGCGCGTCATCCACCTGTTCATGAACGGCGGCCCTTCTCACGTCGATACGTTTGATCCCAAGCCCGCGCTGGAGAAATACGCCGGGAAATTGCTCCCCGTCCCCAATCTCAAGACCGAGCGGAAGACCGGGGCGGCATTCCCCTCCATGTTCAAGTTTTCCAAGCATGGCCAATCCGGCATTGAAGTCAGCGAACTCTATCCGCACCTCTCCAAATGCGTCGATGACATGTGCGTCATCCGCTCGATGCACGCGGACGTGCCCAATCATGAACCGTCGCTACTACTCATGAACTGCGGCGAAGCCCGGCAAATCCGCCCGTCGATGGGCTCGTGGGTCACTTACGGCCTGGGCAGCGAAAACCAAAACCTCCCCGGCTTCATCGTCATGTGCCCCGGCGGATACCCCATCCAGGAAAGCCAGAACTGGCAATCCGGATTCCTCCCGGGAGTCTTCCAAGGGACCTACATCGACACGCAGCACACCGACATCAACAAGCTCATTCAGTACGTCAAGTGCGGCTACGCCAACCCCAAGGAACAACGCCGCCAGCTCGATCTGCTGCTGGCCCTCAACGAGCGCCACCTCGAGCAGCGCCAGCAGGAAGCGCAGCTCGAAGCCCGCATCCAATCCTTCGAGCTCGCCTATCGCATGCAGTCCGACGCATCAGACGCGTTCGATATCAGCAAGGAACCCAAGC
>JAQGHP010000280.1 GCA_028288775.1 Phycisphaerales bacterium
TTGCCGACCAGCGAAGAAACGAGCCCGATGTCGGTGAGCTTCGCACCGGGGACGGCAAGCGCCTTTGCCATTTCGTCGGCGAGATACTGGCGCTTCGTGCCCCATGCATCGCGAAGGTTGAAGAGCCAAATAACTGCCTGGTCGGTGGTCAGCAGGTCGTAGTAATCAGTGAACGGGGAGACGGCCTGCCCCGCCGGGAGCGCCATGCGGCCGAATTCGTTCCACACCTCCGGGTCGTTGTGGGCCTTGTCGGCCCGGGCGAGCGCCGCGTAGACGGGCATCATCTTGAGCAGCGTCGCAGCGCCATTGTGTTCGCGCACGCGGCGGACCATCAGCACCCAATCCGTCCCGAGCGGCTTGCGCCCCATCCACATCTCGGCCAGCGCACTAACGGCCGCGGGGTTGTTCGCGACATGGGCACGGTGGAGATTGAAAATCTGCTGGACGAGCAGGGTTTGCTCGTCGGTCGGGGCGGCGTCGCCGCTCGGGATGGGTCCCTGATATTGGGCGAGAAAGCCCTTCACGGTCTCGGCAACCGCGTTGTCGGGCTGGGCAGGATTGACGGGCATCGCCGACAATGTGGCGACCGTCTTCATCAGCAGATCCGACCCGGCGGGCTTCTTGTCGAAATCCGCCTTGAGCTGCAGCAGGGGCTGGCTCTTGGCCCAGTGGGCCTGATCCTGCGCCATGCCGTTGAGCAACGCGGCCATGGGTTTGCTATAGCCCGCCTTGGAAATGACTTCCTGCAGCACGGCGAGTTTTTCGCCGGCGTCGAGCAGCGGGCTCTCGATGAAGTTGCTGCGGACGTGATCGGGGCTAAAGCCGCCCGGGTAGGCGGACATGTACTCCCGCATCGTCGCGGTGAGCCCGGCCTTGTCCTTCGTGTCATTGTAATAGCGGACCTGCTGCACCCGCGCGTCGAGGACCGCCTGGTAGCTCCGCCCCTGCGACCACTGCCCGAGCAATTGCGACCAGTTCAAATTGGGCATGAGCGATGCCAGATCGCCCAGCCGATCGCGATCGAGCCAAGCGAGGTTGTTTTGCAGAAATGCGGCCCGCGCCTTGGTGTCCGCGCCGAAGTACCCTTGCGAGATCCACTGCACCAATTCCACAAGCCGCCCCGGATCCTGCGGCGACTTTTTCTTGTATGCCTCGAAGTGTGCGATGAACGCCTCGGGCGTGACCACCACCTTGTCCTTCACCGCGAACACCTGCGGCGATTCGCCGATCTGGCGCAGGTACCAATAGTCGATGTTCTTATCGGGGCTGTTGGCGTACAGGTCTTGGTGGGAGAAGTATTCGCGGCCGGCGGCGACTTTGGCGTCATCGGTCTTGAGCGCGCGGAGATAGTCGCCGAGGGTTCCGACAAGACCCTGGCCCAAGGGGCGCTTGGAGCGGGACATCAAGTCAAGAAGAAAGCGCACGCGGGTTTCGGCGTCGATCGCCGGCCCGGCCAGAGAAAGCATCGCCTCGATCTGCGAATCATCCGTCGGCTGCGCCTTGGCCAGCACCTGCAGGGGCTTGAGCCACCGGTCTTTCGGATCCTTGCCGAACAGATATCCCTCGGCCGCCGACCGGACCGCGCGGTGAACGGCCTGCACGTTTTCGGGGTCGGGGAAGGATTGCATCAGGAACGCCGCGAGATCGAGCGTGCGGTCGGCGTCGCCCGCTTCGATCAAACGGGCGAGGAGGCCCGAGCCCAGCGACCACGACCGCGCGTCCGCGCCGAAAAGCGCGACGTACTTTTTGTATTCCTCAGGATAGTTCTCGTGGCGGAGGATGTAGACGAAGGCCTCATCCGCCTGTTCAGATTTTCCCGCCTGGCGGGCGAAGGCGAGGTAGCGGATGAGGGCGGTGCGGGAGTCGCCGTTCAAGTCGGCGATCCGCGCGCCGCTCAGGAGCAGCGCGGGATCCTTTTCCCCCGTGGCTTTCAGCAGCATCGTCACGCGGTTGCCGGCGGTGACGATGCGCCCCGAGGCAAGGGCGGCGTCGAGCGAGATTCGCAGGGCATCCGCGGAAGGAGCCTTGCCGTTAAGGTCGGCGGTGAGGAGGGCGTCCACTTTTTCATATTGCTTTTGCGCGAGCGCGGCCTTGGCGTCGTCGAGTGCCGCGGCTGCCGCAGGGCGCGTGGTCAGCATCGCAGCAGACAGGGCGACCGCTACCCGCAAAAGCTGTTTCCGCATGCTCAATATTCCTTGGAAATCACCCGAGGGAAATACACGGAAGTGGAGGGGGAAGAATGCCGGATGGGGCGCGGTGGCGTTTCGCCGCGAACATCCAACCGCGGTCCTCCGTTCACTCGTCCTGATCGCGTCCGGAGCCTATTCGTACAACTCGACCTCGGAGAGGCCCAGGTCCTTCCCATCGCGCGAAATGACATAAACGCCCAGCGCGTCCATCTGTACCCCGTGCAGGTCAAACACGTTGAAAAATTGGTCGTTCTCGAAGACGCCCGCGACCACCCGCGGCTCGCGCGTGAGGTGGTCGGGGCCTTCCGTGCCCAGCACAAAATCCGCCTTGTGTCCCTTGAGAATTGCGATGCCCTGCATCACCTGCGACTGCGTGAGGCTCAATTCGTACGTGGCGCACAGCAGTGGCCGGGCGTCGTGATTCAGTTCCACGAGCAGGCGGGTGCCGATGGGGGCGCGGCCGCCATTCGTCCAAATGCCGGGCTTGCCGTCCGTGAACTTCAATCCGTCGAATGCTTGCAGCGCGTTGCCGGTGGCGCGGAGGTAGTGGCCTTCGACCTGATCGGGGTCGGGATTGTTGGCGAAGATCGCGGCGTTTTTCATTTTGCCGCTGGCGGCTTTGGCGGCCGCGCCCGAGTCCTTGTCGTCCAGAAGCGTGTCGGAATCCGCCTCGCCGGGCGCGGATTTCTTCACGCCCAGTCCCTCCGTCTCCGCAACGCCCGCGGGGCGGACGTAGAGGCCATTGGTCCCCGGGAAAGTGAAGCCGTGGATCGACAATTCCGCAACCTGCAAGCCCGCCGAGGGGGCGACCGTCACGGTGATGCCCTGCCTGGCGTCGCAGGGAAGATCGACCACGCGGTACTCGGGCGTCGGCAAATCGAGCGTGAAGGTGAGCGGCTTCTCTCCCCCGATGAGCGTGACCTGCGTCGGCTTGTCCGCGTGACGGTAAACCAGGTGTACGAGCCGCGGGCCCGCGCCCGGGGCTTCCAACCGAATTGCCTCCGCGACGGGATAGAACTTTTTGCCCGCGTATTCCTGCGCGGGGCCGGCCGGTTGCCACCGGGCGATGTTCTTCGCGCCGAGCTTTTGCAGCAGCGGCAGCGTCTGGGGCTCGCGGTAGAGCGGGGCGATTGCCATTGGTGCGGGAGCCACTTCGATCTTCTCGAGCTTCTGGTCCGCGAGCGGAATCGTGCGGATCACTTTGCCCCCGCCATCCACAGTCAGGAGGTTGCCCGCCCCTTCCGCGATCAGCAGGCCCGCGGCGCTGACGCCCAGCTTGGGCCGCTCGCCGCGGGTTTGCAAGTTCCAGCGCGGCTTGCCCGCGCGGTCGTACGCGACGATCGCGCCGTCCTGGTCGGCGGTGAAGAACCCGGACGCATCCGCCGCGAGGCGGGCGTCGTCAAGCGCGGGGATCGTGACCGTCGCGAGGACCGCCCCCGCGCCGTCGGTGAGCAGCACGTTGCCGTCGCTGGCGAAGAGCACGGTGTTCCCATCCCGCGCGATCTCGCAGCGCAGAGGTTTGGGGTTGTTGTTGGACTGGTAGCGCGCGTGCCAGTCGAAGATCGGTTTGCGGAAGACCTGCTTGCCCTGCCCGTCGAGCACCGCCGCGGCGTGATTCCAGTCGATCAGCGCCACCCGCCGGCCGCCCTCGCTCACCGCGAGGCAGTTGTTGACGGCGCACAGCGAAGAGTCGTTCATCTTCTCCGCGTGATCGACCCAGATCGTTTTGCCCGTCTTCGCGTCCACGACGCGCAGAGAAGTGATGTGCGGATTGGGCGGCGGACTAAACAGCGCGCCGTAGCCGCTCGGATGGCTGCCGGTCGTGTACGCGATGACCGATCCCTCGGGCGAGTAGCGGGCCGCGGCGATGCTCACGGGGACGCGCACCTGCTCGTAATAGCGCAGCTCGCTCGCCGGCTCGTCGATCGCGCGGACGGAGCGCCCGGGCAGGTCGAAGAGGAAGAATCCGCCGCCGTCGCGGCCGGCGAAATAGCTCTTGCCGTCGGGTGAGGGGGCGAAACAAGCGTCCCATCCGTCGTAGCGATCGCCCGCGGCCGTGAACTCCGCGGGCACGTCGAAACGCAGTGCGTGCCCCGCGGAATCCAGTTGCCCGATCGCGACTTTCCACGCGGAGGGGAAGTGCCAGGAAGGATTGAATGCCGTGATCTCGGAGAATGCGCCGAACACGACGCCCCCATTGAGGGCGGCGGGGGCGATGTCGAACCGGGGCACGACGCGGACGCCGCCCGCCGGGGTAACGATCGCGCTGCCACCTTTCAACTGGACGATCGCGCCGCCGTCGGGCGCGACGGCAATCGCCTGGGCAAGCGCGGGCGGCACGAAATCTTTCAATGGCGCGGGCAGCACGGCGCGATCAGCGCCGGTGGCCGAGGAGGAGGCCAAGGCAAGCGGCGCTGCCGGCGCCGCCGGGCCGGCATTTGCCTTTCCGCCGGTCTCGATGAATTCCACGAGGCGGTCCACTGATTTCCTGCGGCCGGCATCATCGTGGCAGATGACCGAGAGCGCATCGCGGTCGGCCCAGAACGGGCTCAGGGAAACTTCGAGCGTGCCCTGGCCGCGGCCGGGGAAATTGGGCGTCGCGGTCCAGTCGGACATCACGCCCAGGCTGTCGGCGATCCGCCCGCCGGAAAACAGAACGACATCGGTCCGCAGCACGTAGGGTGGATCGATGTCGGACCATCCGCCCTTCTCAGGGACCTGCGCGCGCTTTGCCGAGTTGATGTAGGGCTGCAAGTTACCGCGGTAGCCGACGACTTCCCCCGCGTCGATCTTCGCCAGCGTGTTTTCTTCCAGTTTGGTTGGCACCCAGCGCAGCCAGAACATGTCATAGGAAGCGTTGGAGACCTTCTCGATGGCTGCGGAGCGGCCGGCCTTTTGAAGGGCGGCGACGATGCGCTGCGCATCAGGCAGCGCGTCCGCCTGCGTCTCCTCGACCACTACGCGCACTTCCTGCTTGCGCCCCATGAAAAGCGGAATGCGATCGGGATGCGGGCAGAAGACCGCGTCTGCCAGGGTCGCGGCGTCGATGTGCGGCGCGGCTTTCACCGCGACCTGCGCCTTGGCCGTCAGCCCGGTCAAGAGCTCGGTGACGGTGAGCGACCAAGTGCCGGCCGGGTCGATCTGTGGAATGCGGTACGAAACGCCTTGCGCATCGCCCGCCAGCCGATAGAACGTCGCACGGACCTTGCCCGCGCCGTCGGCGATTTTGTATTCGACAGGCGCTCGCGCCGCGTCCGGTGAAATCTCCGCAAAGGCCGCGATCGTTTCGCCCGCGATGGCCGCGGAGGGGTACCGCACCACAACTGACTGCGGGGCCGGATCGAGCAGCGCGAGGAACGCGACCGGCTCTTTCACGAGATCGACGCTGACCACCCCATCCTTCGCGGCAAGCTCAGTATTCGTGACGAGGTTGATGATCTTTTTCGCCGTCCCCACTTTCACCGCGACATCCGTTATGGGGTTGAATTCTGTGTCTTTGGAATCGAGCGGCGAAGAGATCACCGTCACATACCGAATGCCGCCCGACGTCGAGGGGAGAAGGACGGACCTTTCCGGGTCTGCGCCGTTGCGTGGGGAGAGGCCGATGTCGGCCAATGCCTTTTCGAGCGCGGGGCGCACTTTCTTGAATTCGCCAAAGAAGGGGACGTGTGCGGGGAATCCGCCTACGTCGAAGAGGGTTTTAAGCGGGATTTCCGCGCGGACCGCGCGGTCGAGCGGCAGCGTTTTTTCGCCGACCAGCACGACCTTGCCCCCGCGGGCTTGGAAATCGTGGAGGGATTTCTCCGCCTTGTCGCTGAAAGGGACGCGCAGGTTGGGGACGAAAACCGCCTTGATCCCGGCGGGCACACCTTCGGATTCCAGCGTGCGTTCGAAGAGGATGACCGGCCCGTAGCCCAGGCGGGTGAGGTGGCTGTGGAGGGCATGGGCGTCGTACTCGCCGAACTGCATCTCGCTGACGCAGACGGCGACCTGCGTGTCAGGGGTCCAGGCCGTGACGAGGGGGCCGTAGCGTTCGAGGAACTGATTGGTCAGCGCCCGCTTGGCGTTGGAGCGCGCGCCGCGGGGGCCATGCACACCGTTGGCGATGCCTTCGGTGCCGCGGGCGAATTTGTAGAACTGCTTGGCGACGATCGCGGGCTCGTTCTGGCTCGACTCCACGGCCTGCCAGGAGGGCTTGCCGGGCGACTGGGCGTGGGCCCAGTCGGCGACGAAGCCGGCGCTCATCGGCCAGTCACCGAAATCGGTGTAGCTCTCGAAGGACATCGCATCGTTCGGCGCGGCCATGTCCGCCAGCGATTTGCCGGAATCGTGGCCCGCGTTCTCGCTGGTCGTGCAGATGAAGTCCTTGCGTACTTCGCGCAGCTTTTGGTTGTAGAGCGACATCGCCCCGGACCAGCCGATGCGCTGCTCGGCCCGCCAGTAGCTGCGCAGCTTGTCGGCAGGGGCGCGTCGCTCGGCGGGCGATCCCTTTTGAAGCTGCTCGGATTCCGCCTGCGTCAAAGGCTCGAAGCCGGTCTGCTCTTTCACGAGCTTGCGGAGCACGTCCATGCGCGTGCCGAAGAACGGGTCGGTGCAGACGCCGCCTTCGACGTACCCGCCCAACGACGGGAACCAGGTGTAGCTCATGCCCGCGAAGGCGGGGTAATCCTCAAGCTCCTGCCCGAAGATTTGCACCCGGCGGACCATCCGCTCGACGCTCATCGGGTGGCTGTGGTGGAAGGCGAGGCCTTCGTTGTACCAGCCGGCCCGGCGGTTTTCGTAGTCGATGGTGAACAGCCCGTGCCGCAGCGTGTCGTCGAGCAAAACCCGCGGCGGGCTGACGGGCCGGCGCAGCTCGGATGGGGCATCCGCCGGGGCGGACGGGTAGGGGCTCTTCCATGCCGCGCCGTCGCCCAGGCGACCCAGGGCGCTGCCGTGACCGTAGCTCGTCCAGCAGCGCACCCCGGTGTCGCGGAGCTGATCGAGGCCCGCGGAATCGAGGGTGAAATCGCTTTCTCCGCAGGAATTCACGGTGAACAGAAACAGCGGCGTGGTCTGTTGCAGATCGACGATCTCGAATGCGAACGATCGGGCATCGGCATGGCCGAGGGTAATTTCATATTTCCCCGGCGCGAGTTTCCCGGTGTCGAGCAGCATCAGCCGGGCGTCCGTACCGGCGGGGGAGGCGGGCACATCGAGCTTCCCGATTTCATGGCGGGCGTTGCCCTCCACGAGCACGACCGGCAGCGTGGTGGCAGCGCCCTCACCCGCGACAATCACCTCGAACCGCGCCGTTTCCCCCCGCCGAAACACGCGACGGAGATTGGGCGACAGCATCCAATACCCCTTGCCCACCGCCTCCGCGGGCGCGAGCCCCTGGGCAGTCGCCTCCTGGGTGAACGTGCTGCCGGAGAGCTTCACCCCGTCGGCCAGCTTCGTGGCGACGACCACCCCGTGGTCGTCGATCCGAAACGTCCCAAAAGTGCTGCGGTATTCAAGCCCCCGCGGCAGATAGAGCGTCAACGTACTGAACGCGGGGGCGGCAGACGAATCCAACAGATGCTCCAGCAGATTCGTCTGGCCGTGGAAGAGCTGAAACCCGGAAAGAGCCAAGCCCACTCCGCCCGGCGCCTGGGCGCGGAAGGTGACGGGCGTCGCGTGGATCGTCAGCGTCTTCCCTTGTGCGCTCAGTGCGGGGGAGGCGGCGATGACGTTGCCGCGGACTTCGAATTCAAGGTCGAAAGGGGCGATGGAATATTTGCCCGGGGGAATGCGGGCGGTGCAATGCGAGGCGTAGTGCGTCGCGTCGCCGGCGTCGGGATCAGCCGGGCAGAAGACCGTCACCGACCCCGCGGCGGGGATGTCGGCCTCCAGCTTCGTCCCGGCGGTAAACAGCGACTTGCCCTCCAGCGAAAACACGTGCGGAAACTCGCTAACGGCCCACTGCCCGGGCGTACCGCGGACAAAACGGCTGGCCTCGAACGACCTGCCGTCCGGGCCTACGAGCGCGATGGTGAACTCTCCCTGGCGGTCCTGCATCGTCAGGTCGTCATCAACCCCCTTTAGAATCTTGTCTTCCAGCGAGTCGGGGTCTTCGCCGCGTTTGGGCCCGGCGCTGCGCGAGACTGCGGGGAGGGCGCAGGCAACAAATAATGCGAGCAATGCGAATGCGACCGCCCGCCGGCCTGCTGGGATCTGCCACGCCATCTGCACCTCGCGCCAATATGCGAATCGGTAAGAAATGTTTCGTACGCACTGTCCTATACAGTGGCGTCCCCGCGGCTGTTTAGGCGTTTCATGACCGTCGGCGTATATCGCGCGCGTGACGTCATATGTGTTTCCGTCAAAACGATTGGACTAACGCCGTGCTCTGGCGTGTGGTTTGCTCCAAAATCGGCGGGCGTTTGTATTGCGACGTGCGCCCACACAAAGAGTCCTGGGGGGCCAGGGAGAGTTCCATGCAACGTGCCTACAGCCGATCCTTACGCACTGCGGCCTGCGTGCTTCCTATGGCCTTCATGTCCACTCTTGCGGGCCTCACCGGCTGCTCGTCCGACCGGCCGGATTCCGATTACGCCGAGCCCTCTTCCTCCGCGATTCAGACCTCCCATGTCAGCCGGGCGCCCGCCGCCCCGCGGGATGAGCACCTGATGACGCTCGCATACCCCACGGGCGACCGCAGCACGAGTACATTGCTTGTCGAGCAGGTGGGCGGGAATGAAGTGCGCTTGAACCACGATTATCGCTACGGCCTGCGCGTAACAAACCTTACCGCCCAGACCGTTCGCGGCATCACCTTGCGCTCGCGCGCCCCCGAGGGTCTTCGCGTCGTGAAGACTACCGCCACCACGCAGCCCCTGAGCGACGGGCAGAACGTGTACACCGTCGGCGACCTGGGGCCGCGGGAATCGCGGGTGATCGAGATGACGGTAAATCCCGAGCGCGAAGGGGCAATGGACGAGTGCTATGCGATCAGCTATCAGCCGCCGACCTTCTGCATGGCGCTGCGCGTGGTGAACCCGGTGATCCGCGTGACGGCACGAGGGCCTGCGGAGGCGGACATCTGCGAGGACGTGGTTTACAAGTACACGGTGAGCAACACGGGGACGGGTTTCGCCCGCAACGTCACCTTCCGCGACACTCTGCCGGAGGGCGTGACGACCGTGGACGGGAAGAATGTCGTAGCAATTGACTTGGGCGATATTCCCGAAGGGCAACGCCGCGACGTGACCGCCCGGCTTCGGGCTTCGCGCCCGGGCGCTTTCTCATCCGAGGCGATCGTCAGCAGCGAGGGGGATGTGATCCGGTCGCAGGCAATTTCGACAACCATCCACGCGCCCAAGCTGGCCGTGGCCGTCAAAGGACCGGATCAGGACTATGTCGGTAAGGAGGTGGGATACCAAGTCACGGTCACGAATACTGGCGACGCCCCCGCGCGCGACGCGGCGGTGCGCCTGGCGGCTTCCGATGTCGGCCGCGTGATCGCGGTGAACCCCGCGGATGGCGCTCGGCCCGCTGTCACGCTCGCGACGGCGGGCACGGGCGGGAATGACGTGAGCCTCGGGACCATCAAACCGGGTGAATCGCGCACGCTCAATGTAACCGCCACGGGAAACCAGGGAGGCGTGCTTTCGCTGAATGCCGCGGCAACCGCGGCGTGCTCCGAGCGCGTGGCGCAGTCCGCGCAGACCCGCATTCAAACCATTGCCGCGTTGTTGCTTGAGGCGGTGGACGAAGCCGACCCCGTGCGCGTCGGCGACAACGTCATCTATGACATTGCCGTGACGAATCAGGGCACCGGCCCCGACACGAACGTCCGCGTGACGGCGACCGTTCCCGAGGGCGAGCAGTTCGTCAGTGCCAACGGAGCGACCGAGGCTTCGGCCAACGGCTCGACCGTCACGTTCGCCCCCGTCGCGACGCTCGCCGCCAAGCAGACCGTGAGATGGAAAGTCGTGGTGAAAGCCGCCCATGTTGGCGACGTGCAGTTCCGCGTCAACGCCAGCAGCGACTCGGTCAAAGCCCCCGCCGAGAAGACGGAGCCGACGAAACTGTATTGAGCCGCGACTTGGTTACTTCGAAAAATGACCCTTCGTGACACTTGCGTCCCGCCCGTGCTAGCGACGCGTGTCGTCGAAAGCCCGCATATTCGGATCTCTCGACTTCGCACGTTTCAGGCATGGGCGGGACGCCCATGTCACCGTTTAAGTTGAGCGGCCACCTCTTACGGAACCAGCAGATCCGTTGCGTCCGCGGATTTCGGATCGAACCGCAGTACGAAAACCTCGCTGCGCGCGTCCATGGCCCAGAAGAGATCGCGGCGGGCGTCGTACATGAGGCCCAGCGACACGTTGCGGCCGGCCTTGCCGCTGGGATCGTCGCCGGTGATCTTGAACGAAACCCATTTGTTCTTCGCGCAGTCGTACGCGGGCGTCCGGCGGAATCCATCACCGCCAGGCGCAAGCGTCGCGCCCACCAGAAGCAGGTCATGGGCGGGATCGACACGCACCTGACAAAGATAAGGGATCGTCGCAGCGGCCTCCTTGCCGACGGGCGATCGCCGGTCCACCTTCAGCGACTTCATGTCGAGACTGTAAATCTCTCCGTCGTATTTCGTCTTATCGCCATACTGCTTGCGCAAAAACAGCATCCGGTCGCGGCGGGCGTCGTAGACCACGGTCGAGTTATCCACCACCGAGCCGGGAAGGCGTTCGCCGGTGAGGGGCAGTTCGTTCCACCGGCTGGCGAGGGCGTCGAAGCGGAAGACCTGGCCTTGCTCCGTCCAGCAGATCAGCCCCTGGGGCGTGGGCGTCGTGGTGAGCGTGTACATGCTCCCGGAGTAGCTCATCGCCTTGGGAAGCGGGCTGCGGGCGGTCCATTCGGCGCGATCGGGATCGTAGAGGTAGCCGAAGGGGGCGTGGCCGAGGAATAGCATTTTCTTGAGCACTGGGTCGATGCCGTAGTTTTGATAGGTGTGGCCGCTGACCCATGGGCGGCCGTTGAAATTGAGGCCGCTCGGATATTCGGTGTTGGTGTAGAGCTGGCCGAGCGGGAACTCAACGGGATAGCACAATTCCCAGCGGTTGGAAGCGGGATGGAAGGTCAACACGTCCGTGCCGCCGTGGGCGCAGTGGCCGCCGGAGAAGCGGAGGAGCAGATCGCGATCGGGGTCGAGGACCGCAGAGCCCCAGTCGCGGTTCATCTGGGGCATTCGCGGCGGATTGGTCTTCGTCCAGACGTTGGCCGGCAGGGTCTTCAATTTCGCCTGAAACTCGGCGGCGTCGGGTTTGGGCCCGTCGAAGAAATACTCCGGCAAAAACGGCCCGGTGCGATAGGTCCTGCTGTCGGCGGGCTCGGACTTGCCGCCGCCCGTCCATTTGTTGGCGGCAACGTCATAGGTCCAATCGCCGTCGCCCGAGTCGATGTACTGCCCGCCCATGTAGTCGGTGTTGGAGAAGTACGTATAGCCGCCGATGAGGGTGAGCGTGCCGTCGCGGTTGGCCTTCCAGGTGTGGTTGGCCCGCGGCGCCGGGGCGGCGGGCGGATGCCGGAGCGCCCATCGGCGGACGACAGGGTCGAATACCCATGTGTCGTTGGTGAGGTAGTCGCAATGGTCGCCGCCGAAGAGGACGAATAGTTTCGACCTGGGCTCGTACGCGATAGCGCTCAGCGCCCGCGGGGGCGGCTCCGCGCCCGTGTCATCGCGCATTTTTTCGATGAGCACCTGCGTGCGGCGCATCCGTGCGAGGGTGTCGGCGGTGATGTCGCCCTGTTGCAGGGACGCGACGATTGCCTTGCTCTCGGACTCGATGAATTCCACCCGCCGGGCGGCGTCGGGAAGTCGTTTCTCCCAGCCCGGCGCGCGGCCTAGGAGCGCCGCCCAGACGTCTAGCTCCGCGGTGAGCCTCTGCTGCCTGTGCAGCGCGGTGGATGGAATTTGCCGCCGCAGTTCCTCGGGCGGCAGCCCTTCCAGATAGAGCGACCGGGCGACGGCCAGCGCGTGTTTCTGGCCGTCCACCAGTTCCCAGGCGTCCTCATGGAATGGCTGGAGCGGGTTGGCCTTCGCCATCTCTCCATAGAGTTCAAGCCATTGCCCGTTCACGCGGAGGCGAGTGTGGGCCTGGCCGTCGTTGGCCTCCTGGTCTTCTCCGCCGAAGGAGAGCGCTGTGCCGTCGGGCGCTTCGCACACCGAGCCCCAGATCACGCGTTGCTTGATGTCTGTGGCGGGAAGGCGGTAGGGATGGGGCTTGGGCTCGGCTGCGTTGCATGTCGGTAGCGAGCACCATGACGGCGGAAGCGAGAGGACTACGAGGATGGCGAGCGGGCGAAACATTCTTGACACGTTGCAACTCCGTCTAATGGTCGGCCCAGCTCAAAAATGCTTCGTGGCACTTCAGAGACGGAGCGTGCCGCCCCGGTCGGGCCAAAGGGCCGCACTGGTCCCCTCTCCCTCGTACGCGGGGGAGAGGGAGAGGGTGAGGGGCGGAATGTCGAAGTGCGCCCGAATGCCGAATCATGTAGGGTGGGTGTACTCGCCCACCGTTGGTCAACCGCCGGAGTGGCAAATGGTGGGCGAGTACACCCACCCTACATGCCCTTCCTGCGAATCATACAACTTCACGCTCGGCCCCTCACCCCAGCCCTTGTATGTTCCCCCCAAGCGACTTCAATACCACAGCCGTTGGCCCAGGCATGGGCCGGCGGTGATGCCCAGTGAGTTCGACCCAGCCCTCGGCGCTTCAAGCCCGTGGGAGAGCATGAGCCCT
>JAQGHP010000318.1 GCA_028288775.1 Phycisphaerales bacterium
CGTCGATTTGGAAGTTATGGGACGCTACCCGTCCTAACCAGCCGCAAATCAGGCTCGACGAGACGAATCGAATACGCCGCGCGGGCAATTGGGGTGAGATGTGTGAAGTGCGCGTTGGCTTCCGGCGTCCAGTTCTCTTACCCGGGCACGCTCCCCTACCGTCCTGGAGTCGATGAGGCCGCGGGTTTCACTTCGCCTTTGATGATCCCGGTTACACGCTTCTTGGTGTCGTCATAGGTCGGTTCTTTTTTAAACATGCCGTAGGTGCGGTGTTCGCCATCAGGATATTCGGCGTCGAGGCTGAACATGCGTTCGCCCTTGCCGATCACCCCCTGCTCGCGGGCCATTTGCGTGTCGAGATCGGTGGTGCCGAGGCCGATTTGGCATTTCACTTTCTTGCCGTCCTTATCGAGGACGTTGAAAGAATAGCGTAGGGCCCGCCCGCCGTTCAGCTCGAAGTATTCGAACACCATCACCTTGACCGCGCCCACCGCGAACTGGTCGCGGCAATAGAAGGGCTCTTCGATTTTGCCCGCCTTGAAAATTTCGAACAGCGCCGCGCGGTCGGCGTCGCGCTCCTTGGTCTTCCCGACCGCCTCATCGCATTGCACGATCTTCGCCATCGCGCCCACGTCGCCCGGGTGCAGCTTGACCACGGTGCGGAACGCCTCGACCGCCTGCGCCGGCTTGCCCTGATTCTGATAGAGCTGTCCGACGTTCCGCCACGCCAATTCATAAGTCGGATCGGCCGCGACGGCCTTCTTGAATAGTTCGAGGGCCTCGCTCTCCTTGCCCATTTCCGTCAGCATCGCGCCCGCCATCAGCAACGCCTTCGCGTGTTTCGGATCGACCTGTGCCGCCTTGCGAAAGGCGGCCAGCGCCTCCTCGTTCTTCTTCCCCCGCGCCAGCGCCTGGCCCAGCTCGTAAAAGTTCTCCGCCTGCTTCGGAGCGAGTTCGGTCGCCTTGGTGATTTCCTTCACCGCGCCGTCGAGGTCATCCCCCTCTTCCAGTGCGATGCCCTTCCACCGGTGCGCGTCCGCGGACTTAGGCTGGAGCGCGATCGCCTTGTCGATCGCCGGGTTCGCCTTGTCGGCGTCGCCTAGGGCGAGGTACGCCCTGGCGAGCAGGAGCAATTTCCCGGCGTCCTTCCCTTCGTCTGCCGCGGGAGTGAGTTTTGCGATGAGGTCTTTGAGGGCCCCCTCGCCTTCCTTGCGCTGGGCGTCGTCCGTAGATTGGAGGAGCTTACCGGCGGCGGCGATTTTTTCCTCCGCCGAGTCCGCACCCGGTGCGGCGCCGGCGTGAGCAAACAATGCCAATACGATAAAGACCGGCACGAGGCGGGTGGTGCGGCGGTTCATTCCCGCCATTATCTTGCCGGGAAGGTCGCGGCACAAGTTTATTGCTTATGATTGCGATATCGATATGGCCGACGGACCATCAACAGACTCGTTCAGACAGGCGATCCGCGAAATCCTTCTGGCGGACTGGGATCCCCACAACGCCGCCCGAATGCCCGAGGCATCCACCGCGTATGACCCCTTCGTCGAACCGCTGGCAGCGATGATTCGAGGCGGGGCCGGCGAAGAGGCAATCATCGATTGGCTTCATGAGCGCGAGTGCGAGACGATGTGCTTCCCCTCGCTAGGAAAGCAGCGGCTTGTGCGGGTTGCGAGAAAATTGCTGAAATTGGGGGAAAGAAGCCAGGAGCCAGAAGCCAGTAGAAGAGCGCACAGAGAGGGGTGCTGTGGGCTGGCCAAAATCCGTAGGGTGGGTGTACTCGCCCACCGTTCTTCCTCGCGCAATGGACGGTGGGCGAGTACACCAACCCTACAGGAGTTTCATTCGAGTCCTCGCAAGCCTGGCTCCCGACTTCTGGCTTCTTTCCTCCACCTCAGCACTTGCTCAAACGTGGCGAAGCTTATTCAACCCGTTCAGCGCCGCGACCTTGTACGCCTCTGCCAGAGTCGGGAAGTTGAAGACGTTGTTAATAAAGTATTCGACCGTACCGCCCAGGGCCATGACGGCCTGGCCGATGTGGATGAGTTCCGTCGCGCCGGTGCCGATGGCGTGGACGCCGAGGATTTGGCCGGACTGTTGGTGGATGAGGAGCTTGAGCATGCCGGTCTCGTCGCCGAGGAGCTGGCCGCGGGCGAGTTCCTTGTATTGCGCGACGCCTGCCTCGTAGGGAATGCCGGCTTCGGTGAGCTGGGCCTCGGTCTTGCCGACCATGGAGATTTCGGGGATGGCGTAAATGCCGAAGGGGAAGAGCTCGGGGATCGAGGTCGTCGGCACGCCGAAGGCGTGACAGACGGCCAGGCGGCCCTGCTCCATCGCGGTTGAGGCGAGCGCGGGGAATCCGATCACATCGCCCGCCGCGTAGATGTGCGGCTGCGTGGTCTGGTAATGCTCATTCACCTTCAACCGCTCGCGGTCATCGGAATGCAGACCTGCCTTGTCGAGCTTCAGCGCGCCGGTGGTTCCCTGGCGGCCGACGGCATAGAGCAGTGTCTGGGCGCGGAGCAATTTGCCGGATTCGAGCGTCGCCTGCACGAGCGGGGCATGGGGCGCATCCTGGTGGCCGTGGTCGTGGTAATGGTCGCCGTTGCCGTTGGAGCCGCCGTTGCCCGCGACGGGCACGGGGTCGCCCGTCACGCTCGCCGTGAGCGCGCCGAGTCCTCCAACGGGGCTGGTCGGGTCTGCAACCGCGATCGCAGCAGTGAGAGTCTGCGCAACCGCCGGCAGCGCACGGGACGCCACGGGGCTTAGCTTTTCGATCTTCGCGACTTTCTCGCCCAGGCGCAGGGTTATCCCCATTCGCCGCATGTGGTATTGGAAGGCTTCAGAGATTTCGCTGTCGAAGAATCCGAGCACCTCGCGGCGGCCTTCGACGAGCGTGATCTTTACGCCCAATGCAGCGAGCATGCAGGCGTACTCGACGCCGATGACGCCTCCGCCTACGACGATCATGGTCTTGGGCAGGTGGTCGAGCTTGAGCAGGCCGTCAGAGGTGAAGACAGTCTTGTTGTCAAAAGGGACGGACGCGGGCCGCGCCGGCCGGGTGCCGGTGGCGATGATGATGACTTCCGCGCTGAGGGCTTCGAAGGTGTCGGGGCGGTCCACGTAGATGACGTTGTCATCATCGAAGCGGGCGGCTCCCCAGATGAGCTCCACGCCGTTGCGGTCGAAGTGGTCGCGGATGAGCGCGAGCTCGTGGTGGATGACCTGCTGCGAGACGTAAATCAGATCGGCGATGGTGATGTTGCGTTTGACGCGGGAGAACTCGCCAAAGAGCCCGCGCTTGCCCAGCCCCGTGAGGTGCAGCACGGCTTCGCGCAGCGCCTTGGAGGGGATGGTGCCGGTGTTGATGGTCGCGCCACCCAGGACGTTTTCCTTCTCTATGATGCAGACGGATTTGCCGAGCTTCGCCGCCTGAATGGCGGCCTTCTGGCCGGCGGGGCCGGTGCCGATAACGGCACAATCGAAATGGCGCATGGGTTTGAATTTCCTGCTCGTGGGCGAGCGCGGGGGCGGTTCGCGCGCCACTGTAACCGAAAACCCTTTCGCCCGCGATGAATTTGAGGCCGCCCATTCCGTTTTGAGGGTAGATCCCTCGGGTTTGGATTTGACAGGGCTTCAGTCACGAATTAAAACGCCTTTCTTATGAGATTGAGATTCAATCTCAATTAAGGAGAGTTCGTGGATACGGCACGCCAACGCAATCGGATCGCGGCAAATTTCATTTTCGCAACGCTTCTCCTAGGTCCTTCGGGCCTCAGAGCCGCGCACCCGCAGGCTGCTGAGGCTACAGAGGTGAACCCCGCGGATTCCCGATATGGGCCGTTCGGAATGTTTGATATCCGCAGTGTTTACGGCAAAGGAGCCTTCCCCGAACCGTTTCTAGTGGACGACTCCGACTTGGAGGTAAACGAGCTTCGCCTCGACTGGCTGCACCAGGAATCCAAGGGGCATGTCAGTGACTCGACGAAGGCGGAATGGGAAAAGGGCTTTGGTTTGCTGACGGTCGAATTGGAAGTCCCGTACGAGCGCGAGACGTTCAGTTCGTTTGATCCAGTCTCACGGAAGACAAACATTGATCGGTCGGAGGGCGTTGGCAATATTTCAATTGGCGCCCGCCATCCCCTTCTCCAATACGTGAACAACGACGAGACCATCGACAACACCTTCGGCGTCGGGCTGGAAATCGGAATCCCGGTCAATTCCCCCGTGAGCAAACAGACCGAGATCGTCCCCAAGATTTTCGACGACTTACGCATCGGCGATCATTTCACGTTGCAGACCGTCGTCGGCTACTCATTGCTGCTGGGTTCGAGTCCTGAAGGCGGCGCGCAGACGTTCGAATACGGCGTGGTGCTTGGCTACGCGATTCCGCACCGGGAACTGCCGCTGCCGGGCGTTGACCAGTTCATCCCGATATTCGAGCTCCGCGGCGACACGTCGCTCAACCACGCCGAGGCGGGGCGCAACAGCCTCGTCGGGAATGTGGCCTTTCGAGTAAACCTGAGAGCGATCGGAGCGGTGCAGCCGAGGTTGGGGGTGGGGTATGTCTTCCCGATTGACCGGGGCGGCCGGGACGATCTACGGTGGGGTGTCATTACGAGCCTGGTGTTTGATTTTTGAAGTGGGAGAATCCGATGAGCTTGAACCGCCGGGAGTTCGTGATTCTTTCGTGTGCGGTAGCCTCCGGGTGCGCCGGGCCTGCGGAAAACGCGCCGGTGTCACTGAAGCCCGTCGCGATCGACGCCGGCCCGGCGAGCGACTATGCCGCGGACGGCGTCTACGACCGCATGCGCGACAGGGGATTCTTCATCGTCCGTAAGGGGCCTAGCCTGACTGCTCTGTCGGCGATCTGCACACATCGTAAATGCAAGCTCAGCGCCGAGCCCGATCATTCCTTCTACTGCAAGTGCCATGGATCCACCTTTGACCCTGACGGCAAGGTGACCGAAGGGCCGGCGACGCGCAACCTACCCCCCCTGCCGACGTCGATTGACGAGCACGGGCATCTCGTGGTGCTTGCCATTGCCGGGTGAGAGCCGAGGGTTTTTCTTTGGCCGTTCTAAGGCCGTCGTACGTACGATATTCTGCGAAAGGAACAGAACAACTTTCGAGGGATAATTCACGTCATGGCCCAACAGCCCATTGAAGATTACGGCCTCATCGGAAACATGCACACCGTGGCCCTTGTCGGGCGCAACGGCTCGATCGACTGGATGTGCCTGCCGCACTTCGATTCGCCCAGCATCTTTGCCTCGCTCCTCGACGAACATAAGGGCGGGCATTTCAAGATCGCGCCGGTGGCGGAAAAGTCCACCCGCCGGCAGATGTACTTCCCCGAAACCAACGTCCTCATCACGCGATTCCTATTGGGCGACGGCGTGGTGGAAGTAATCGATTACATGCCGGTGGGCGTCAAGCTCGGCGAGCCGGGCTTCCGGCAACTCGTGCGGCGGGTCGAGGCGATCCGCGGTTCGGTCCCCGTCCGCATGGAATGCTTCCCCGCCTTCAACTACGCCCGCGACCGGCACAAAGTCGAACTCAACGAGCGCGGCGCAACCTTCCGCTCCGATTCGCTCGACATAGAGCTGAACACCACCGTGCCCCTCGAACTTAAACACGACCGGGGCGGGGTCACCGCGATGCTCGAGTTGCGGCAGGGCGAATCCGCCGTCTTCACTCTGCGGCCGCTCGACGCCAGGCACCGCGGCGAGCCAGTCATCAACGACGAAATCGAACGCCGACTTTTCCAAACTACGGTCGATTACTGGCACCGCTGGGTCAGCAAATCCACCTACGCCGGGCGATGGCGCGAGATGGTCTACCGCTCCGCCCTCACGCTCAAGCTGCTGACTTTCGAGCCGACCGGCGCGCTCGTCGCGGCCCCCACGTGCAGCCTTCCGGAAGCCATCGGCGGGCCGCGCAATTGGGACTACCGGTACACCTGGCTGCGCGACGCCGCGTTTTCCATCTACGGCCTGCTCCGCGTCGGCTTCACCGCCGAGGCCGGCGCGTTCATGCGCTGGATTGAGCAACGCTGCCACGAGCGCCACCCCGACGGCGGCCTGCAGATCGTCTACGGCATCCGCGGCGAACACGGCCTCCGCGAAGAAATCCTCCCCCATCTCGAAGGCTACAAGGGTTCCCGCCCCGTCCGCATCGGCAATGCCGCCCACGAGCAGCTCCAGCTCGACATCTACGGCGAGCTGATGGACAGCGTCTATCTCTACAACAAATATGGCGAGCCGATCTCCTGGGATTTCTGGGTTGAGCTCCGCGCGCTCGTCAACTGGGTCTGCGACAACTGGCAACGCAAGGACGAAGGCATCTGGGAGACGCGCGGCGGCGCGCAGGATTTCGTCTATTCCAAGCTCATGTGCTGGGTGGCCGTTGACCGCGGCCTGCGCCTGGCCCAAAAACGCTCGTTCCCCTGCGACTGGGGCAAATGGATCCGTTGCCGCGACGAAATTTACATGGACGTGATGCGCAACGGATGGTCCGACAAGCGGCAGTCCTTCGTGCAACACTACGGCAGTCAGGCGCTCGACGCATCAAACCTCATCATGCCGCTGGTCTTCTTCATGGCCCCCAACGACCCGCGCATGCTCAAGACGCTCGACGCCTTGTGCAAGGACCCTCTCGACGGCGG
The DNA here is from genome assembly GCA_028288775.1 of Phycisphaerales bacterium. Classification (GTDB taxonomy): domain Bacteria; phylum Planctomycetota; class Phycisphaerae; order Tepidisphaerales; family Tepidisphaeraceae; genus RYN-428. Next base: position 6,665 of record JAQGHP010000318.1, read on the forward strand.
CCTGCTCTCAGACAGTCTGGTCTACCGCTACAACCTGCGTGAATTCTCCGACGGCCTGGCCGGCGGCGAAGGGACGTTCAACATGTGTACATTCTGGCTGGTGGAAGCCCTGACCCGTGCCGGCCGGGGCGACGCCACGCGCCTGAACCACGCCCGCCTGATCTTCGAAAAGATGCTCAGCTACGCCAACCACGTCGGCCTCTACGCCGAGGAGATCGGCTCCCACGGCGAAGCCCTGGGCAATTTCCCGCAAGCCTTCACCCACCTGTCGCTCATTAGCGCCGCATACAACCTGGACCGGACGCTGGGGGATAGGAAATGGTGACGTGCCAGTTCACAGCGGCAGGAACTGGACGTGGTTTGCGTGGTCGGCCAGATCGGTTACGGCTGCGATCATCTCCAAATCATCCACGGAGCATGTCGCGCACGGGTGACTCACCGGCCAGCGCGCGAAGTGTATCCACCTCGGCAAGCTCCCGCTTAATCTGAGTGTCAAGTTCTGCCTGATGATCGTAGTAGAATGCAAAAGCGGAATGGATCTCAGCCAATGATAGATGAGGGTGCTGCGAACGGATCTCCTCCGGGTTCCAGCCGTACGCGATTTTGTCCAGGACAATTTCGACAACACGGGTATCGCGCCCGGCGATCCGGGCGACGCCCTGGTCATCGACAACAACGTGTGCGATGGTTGCGACAGTCATAGCGGTCAATTATAGCGCACCGGAGGAACCGATACGAACGCACGTTATGCGTCTTCCGTGATCGTCTCCCGCACCACTTCCTCGATCGTCGTCAGGCCGTCGTAGATGGCCATCAGCCCGCTCTGGCGCAAGGTGCGCATGCCGCGTTTCTTGGCTTCCATGCGGAGGATCTGCGTGCTGGCGTGCTGGATGATCTGGTCGCGCATCTCGTCGTCCAGAAGCATGATCTCGTAAATACCCTGCCGGCCCTTGTAGCCGGTGTTATTGCAGATCTCGCAGCCTTTGCCGTACCAGAACACGCGGCCTTCCACGTCGTCGGGACGCAGCTCCAATTCCATGAGCTGCTCTTCGCTCGGCACGTACTCGGTCTTGCACTTGGAACAAATGCGGCGGACCAGTCGCTGGGCGACAATGCCTTCAAGGGTAGCCGTCACGAGGAACGGCTCGAGCCCCAGGTCCAGCAGACGCGCGATGGCCGAGGGGGCGTCATTCGTGTGGAGCGTGCTGAACACCAAGTGGCCGGTGAGCGATGCCTGCACCGCGATCTCCGCCGTCTCCTTGTCGCGAATTTCACCCACCAGGATCACGTCCGGATCCTGACGCAGCATCGAGCGAAGGATCTTCGCGAACGTCATCTCGATGCCGGGGTTGATCTGGCACTGGATGATGCCGTCGATGTCGTACTCGACCGGATCCTCGGCGGTGATGAGCTTGGAGCTGGGATCATTCAGCTCGCGCAGTGCCGAGTATAGGGTCGTGGTTTTGCCCGAGCCCGTGGGGCCGGTGACGATCACGATGCCGTTGGGCTTATGAATGAGCTGGCGGAGCGTGTGCAGGTCGTCGTCGCGCATGCCCAGCTTGTCGAGGTCGAGGCTCACGTTGCTGCGGTCGAGCACGCGCATGACCACGCTCTCGCCGAACATCGTGGGCAACACGCTGACGCGCAGGTCGATCGGCTGGTTGTTGACGTTCAACTCGATGCGCCCGTCCTGCGGGATGCGGCGCTCGGCGATGTCCAAATTCGCCATGACCTTCACGCGCGAGCTAATGGCCGCGGCAATGTGCGCCGGCGGCGGCATCATCTCGTAAAGCACGCCGTCGATGCGGTAGCGCATCTTGAACTCGTCCTCGAACGGCTCGAAATGCACGTCCGATGCCTTGTCGCGAATGGCCTGCAGCAGCACGAGGTTGATGAGCTTCTTCACCGGCGCGAGATCGGCCATTTCGCTGGCGGTGGCAATGTCGATCGATTCGCCGCGGCCTTTCAGGTCCTTGAGCGTCTCGTCGTTGTTGAGTTCATCGAGAATGCCCGCGAGGTTGTCGGCGGCGGTTTGGTAAGTCTTGGCGATGAGCTTGTCGAGGACTTCCGGGTCGGCCAGCACCGCGGTAACCGTGTAGCCGAACTGCTGGCGGAGATCGTCGAGGGCGCGGAAATTGTCGTGGCTGGCCATCGCGACGGTCAGCTTCTTGGTCGCCGGGTCGAATTCGATCGGCAACACCTTCTGCGTCGTGGCGATCTGCGAGGGCACCGCCTTCACCATCTCCGGCGTGATGTTCCGCCCTTCGAGACTGACCAGCTCATACCCGCGCTGGGCGGCCAGGCCTGTGTTGAGGTCCGCTTCCTTGACGTAACCCAGGTCCATCAAGATACGACCGAGCGCACCGCCCTTGCGCTTTTGGAAGTCGAGCGCTTCGACAACTTGCTCGCGCGTGACCTTGCCCATCTTCGTGAGCACGCGGCCGATGGGACGGCCCTTCAGTTCCGAAATCGGCGGCATGCCGCCCGGACCGGCAGGAGCGGAAGACGCACCAATCGGCCGCCCCGGCCCACCCGGAGGAGACCCAGGCGCCGGACGTGCCGCCGGGCTGCCGGCGGGCACAGCGCCCGCGGCTG
>JAQGHP010000326.1 GCA_028288775.1 Phycisphaerales bacterium
CGCAGGTACAACTCGCCGGGCGTGCCGACCTGCACCAGCTTCCCGTCCTTCAAAATTGCGATGCGGTCGGCGACGCTCAGCGCCTCTTTCTGGTCGTGCGTGACGTAGATGGTGGTGAAGCCCGCGGTCTTGCAGATCCGCCGGATTTCGGCCCGCATCTCCAGCCGCAGCTTCGCATCAAGGTTGCTCAGTGGCTCATCGAGCAGCAGGCAGTCGGGCTGCACCGCCAAGGCCCGCGCCAGCGCCACGCGCTGCTGCTGCCCGCCGGAAAGCTGGTTGGGCTTGCGGGATGCGTACTCGCTCATCCGCACAAGCCGCAGAACGGATTCCGCCCGCTCGCGCTGTTGCGCTGGGGGAACATTTCGCACGCCCAGCCCGAAGCGCACTTTTTCATACACGCTCATGTGCGGCCAGAGTGCGTAGCTTTGGAAGCACATGACCGCGTTCCGCCGCTCGGTGCCCAGACCCGTGACGTCGCGATCATTAAAGAGGATGCGCCCGGCAGTGGGCGCATGAAGTCCCGCGATAAGGCGAAGCAGCGTGCTCTTGCCGCAGCCGCTGGGCCCGAGCAGAAAGAACAGTTCGCCCGCCGCGATATCGAGCGTGATATTCGACAGGGCGGGGGTTTCGCCGAAGCGTTTGGAGATATTTTCCAGTCGCACCGCGGTCATCAGGCGGGGATTGTAACGGGTCTTGTTGGAAGCGGGAGAGTGGTGGCAACACGCCGCGAACGAATTGCGTGCGGAGAATGGTTCGGCGATTTAACGCAGTCTTGGCACAACCTGCATACGCGTTTCTTATCACCGCGCAAGCCGACGATACCCCGGGGCGATCGCATGATTTCTCCCTCTCCCGGTACTCCGGGAGAGGGCAGCGGTGAGGGTTCCGCGCTGGCGGCGTGGCGTGTACAAGGCATTGCCACTTGCGCCGAACCCTCACCCTAACCCTCTCCCGGCGTACCGGGAGAGGGGACCCGAGGCCCCGCCACATGCGATCGCCGCCCGGCGATACGCGGCCTTCGACGCACGCGCTTCGAAACCGTATAATGCCAATGACGCAGTCAACGACTTAATCCTTGTTTTCCCCTGGAGCATTGATCCGTGACCACGACCCTCACCCAGCGCGTTTGCAAATCGTACAAGGTCCTCGTCGGCCTCGAGATTCACGTCCAGCTCGCCACGAAGAGCAAGATGTTCACCGGCGCGGCCAACGGCTTCGGCGGCGAGCCCAATTCGCAAGTGGATGAAGTCGTGCTCGGCCTGCCGGGCGTGCTGCCCGTGATGAACAAGAAGGCGGTCGAGTACGCGATGAAGGTGGGCCTCGCCCTCGGCTGCAAGATCGCCAAGCACACGAAGTGGGACCGCAAGAGTTACTACTACCCCGATCTTCCCAAGAACTATCAGATCAGCCAGTACGATCTGCCGCTGTGTTATGAGGGGTCATTTGAGATTCCCGGGGAGGATGGAAACCCGGTGCGCGTCCGCGTCCGCAGGGCGCATTTGGAGGAAGACGCCGGCAAGCTCCTCCACGAAGCGCCCGGCGGATATGCCATCGACTGGAGCATTGTCGACCTCAACCGTGCCGGAACGCCCCTGCTTGAAATTGTGACCGAGCCGGATTTGACGACGCCCAAGCAGGTCGCCGCTTTCGGGCAGGAATTGCAGAAGCTCGTGCAGTTCCTGGGCGTGAGCGAGGGGCAGATGCAGATGGGCCACATGCGCTTCGAGCCCAATATCAACGTCCACATCACCGACCAGGACGGCGCGGTACACAAGACCGCCATCACCGAAATTAAAAACCTCAACTCCTTCAGCGTGCTGGAGCGCGCCACCGCGTACGAGATTCAGCGGCAGATCCGCCAATGGGAAGAGACCGGCGACTTGGGCCGCAAGAGCACCTACGGCTGGGACGAGCCCTCGGAGTCCACCTTCCACCAGCGCGACAAGGAGGACGCCGACGACTACCGCTATTTCCCCGATCCGGATCTGGTCCCGGTCGAGCCGAGCGACGAATGGGTCGCCGAGATCAAGGGCCAGATCGGCGAGCTGCCCGCCGCCCGGCGCAAGCGATATGTCGGGGCGCTCGGGCTGAGCGAGAAGGACGCCGCGATCTTGGCGGGAGACCGCGAGATTGGCGACTTCTTCGAGCAGGTCATCGCCGGGGGCGCGGAGGCAAAACGGGCCAGCACGCTGATGGAAGCGCTGCGCGAGATGTCCAACGAGAAGAGCGTGCCGCTGATGAAGCTGGGCGTGAAGCCGGTACGGGTGGCGGAGATCGCGGCGCTCGTGGTCGGCGGCAAGGTTGCCGCGAGCAAGGAGACGGCCAAGAAGATCATCGACGCCCTCGCCCAGGGCGACCGCCCCGCCGAGCAAGCCGCCGCGGACTTGGGCCTGATCCAAAGCACCGACACTGGCGCGATCGACGCCGCCATCGACGCACTCATTGCACAAAACCCCAAGTCGCTGCAAGACTACAAAGGCGGAAAACTCACGGCGCTCGGCTCACTCGTCGGCATGGTGATGAAGAGCGGTAAAGGCCTCAACGCAAAACTAGTGCAGGAGCAACTCAAGAAAAGATTGGGCTGATCGACCTACCATGGCGTGGTCACCTCCGGTGACCACGTCCCCGCGCCATCGATCAAAGAACGGAGTCGCCCGTGTCCTTCGGACGTCAAAAAAACATGCTCCGGCGAGCCTCGCGCCCGGACGAATCGTTCCACCGCGACCAGCGCCGCAAACGCCTCGACCGCTCCGCCATGCTCGAGTCCGGCACACGGCGGCGCAAGCCCTTGCTCGCGCGGATCATGCACGGGTTCGTGCGATTGCTATCCCGCCGCTAACTTTCAACGAACGCGATCCCGTGACCCCAGACATCACTCCAGTCCGATTGAACCTGAAAAAAGACGAGAAGCTCGAAATCGAGTGGCAGGACGGCCGCGTCTGCGTCTATACGATCAATTACCTGCGTTCCCTCTGCCCCTGTGCCCAGTGCAAAATCGTGCGCGAGGGCGACAGGAAAAAGAAAACCCTCCTCACAATTCTTCCCGGTAACTACGCCACGCCCTTACAAGCCGTCGGCGCAGAACTAGTCGGCAACTACGCCCTCCGCATCGACTGGTCCGATAACCACGG
>JAQGHP010000333.1 GCA_028288775.1 Phycisphaerales bacterium
ACCACCGCGCGACACCGCCCGCGAGCGCGAGGCACGCAATAATGGTAAGGGCACTGAGCCAGGCCGGCATCTGCCGGACGGGACGCATCTCGATGACCGCCATGCAATACTCCACGTTCGTCTAAGGGGTTTCCACCGGAGGCAACGGCGGGTCCCACGGGTCGGTGCCGGATCGGGCCTCATCCGGCGGCGTCGTGCTGACGTGCATGTCCAAATACAGATAGTTGGAACCGTACGAAACGCCGTGCCGGTACGGTTCCACCACTTTGGTGAACTCGTCCTTCCCCATGTAATAATCCGACCGCGTCGAATACTTCTCCCCCATCACCACAATCTCCGGGCTGGTCAATTCGCCGGCCCGGCTGTCGGAAGCCTTCACGTTCTTGTTCGCCAAATGGTGGTTGAGAACGTACGAATGCTCCTCACGCGGCTCGAAATCGGACGGGCAAAGCAGGATCGGCGGATTCCATACCGGCGGAGAGAAAACGTAAACCGGCCAACGTTTCTCCCGCGGCAGCCCGAGATCGTCCCCGAGGGTCGCGTACTCCTGGGTAACGGGATTCTTCGGCCCCACCGGGTAGAGCCAGCCGCGAGATTGGTTGGCGTACATCATCAGGTGCAGCCCGATCTGTCGGAGGTTGGACGCGCAGACCGCCTGCCGGGCCTGCTGCTGTGCCCGGCTCATGGCCGGCAGCAACAGTCCGAGCAATACCGCGATGATGCCAATGACCACCAGCAATTCCACGAGGGTAAACGCCCGCCCCTGGCGGCTGGCCGGACGAATGATGCGTGTCATGCCTCGCTCCATCGAGAATACGATCGGCGCCGCGGCGGACCACCGCACCGCCGCCCGATGACATGTATACGCGAATACTGCGTCCGCGGTGGCAGCGCGTGCGCCGTGCATCAGTAATCCGCGATCGCCCCGTCCTTGTAGTGCGCCCCCGGCCATTTGTATTTCATCCCGATTTCCGCCGACAGCTTCACCAGCTTGTCCTCATCCACGTCGCACCCTAGGCCCGGGCCTTCCGGCAGAGTCGCGTACCCGTCCTTGTCCACATCCCATTTGCGGTGGAGCACACCTTGCAAATCGCTCGGATAGAACTCGTGGATTAGCAGGTTCGGGATCGTCGCGACGGCGTTGAAGCTCGCGGATTGGCCCAGGAATGAAAGGATCGAATGTGGCGCGAGCGGCACGTTGTACGCCTCGGCCAATGTCGCGACTTTGCGGAGTTGGCTGATGCCTCCGCCGTGGCCGCAGTCGGGCTGGAGGATGTCTACGCAGTTGTTTTGCAGGTAGGGGATGACTTCCCAGATGCCGCGGTCGCGCTCGCCCGTGGCGATGGGGATGCGGATCTGCTGCTTGAGGCGTTTGAAGACTTCGATGTTCCCGGGAACCGCCGGCTCTTCGAGCCAGAGCACATCGTACGATTCGATGGCGTTGGCGAACTGGATCAAAATCGGCGGCGGCAACTGGCAATGACAGTCGAACATCACTGTGCCATCCGGCCCGACCTGCTTGCGCGCGTCCTTCACGCGCTTCACCAATTCCTGCACGTCGATCGCATCTCCCGAATACGGGAAGGGCATACCCGGCGCAGTCTTGACAGCTTTGGCGGAGGGGTAGGTGCGAATTTTGTCGCGCGTGGGGCCGCCGAGCAGGCGGTAGACGGGAACGCCGTGAAGCTTGCCGGTGATGTCCCAGAGCGCCATGTCGATGCCGGAGATGGTGTGAACCATGAACGCCCCGCCGCGAAAATCGCGGTGGGCGCGGTAGAGTTTTTGCCAGAGGTATTCGACGCGCGTGGGGTTCTCCCCGTCGAGCAATTCGTACATCGACTCGAGCAGCGCGATGACGGTTTTGGGCGGAAGCTGCGAGATTTCCCCCCAGCCGGTGATGCCGTGGTTGGTCTGAATTTTAATGAGCGTCTTGCTGCCCAGCGGGAAGGGAGTGACCGAGGTGATTTTGATGGAAGTGGCCCTGTCCTCCACGCCCGCCACCACGGCGTCCGCCTTCGCGACGACATCCGCAATCATCCCCGCCGCCGCAAAGGCCCCGGCCGACGCAACGAGTTCACGCCGACTCATCACCGGGGGACGGTTTTCGTTGGTGTTCATGGAAATGGATACCGTGGCCAGATAACAGTGGTTGGCGCTTGGGGCAGGATGTAAATCCGAATTCCGAATCCCCGAAATCCGAATCAAATCCGAATGACGAAATCCCAAATCCGAAGGGAAAGCACGGAAGTGGTTTCTCTCCTCCCGTGGCACGGGCGGCCCGCCCGTGATTCGCGGCTATAGCCGCATGCCCATGGGCGGGCCGCCCATGCCACCAAAGACCGGGGGGAGCCACGAATGAACACGAATGGGCACGAATGAATCAGGACGTCGTATTCGTGTGCATTCGTGTTCATTCGTGGCTCCCTCTGCATTCGGATTTGGGATTTGATTCGGATTTCGGGGATTCGGAATTCGGATTTCCGCAGCCGCGGCGTTCGGATTTCCGGGACCGCGGCGTTCGGATTTCAGCCCCCGGATTTCGGATTTGCCTCGACTATCGGTACCGGCAGAAACTCTTTCACCAGTTGCCCCTTCTCAGAGTCGAAGATCCGCACCTGCCCGTCGAAGCCGCCGGTGAAGAGGCGTTTGGCGTCAGGGCTGAAGGCGACGGCGAAGACGCCGCCTTTCTGGCCGGTGCAGGTGGCGACGCGGTGGCCGTCCTCGGCGTAGACGCGGGCCTCGGCGGCGCTGGCGACCGCCAGGAACTTCCCGTCCGCGCTATAGGCGATCGCGTAGACGGTGCCGGGTTGGCGGTCGATCTCGCGGGTGCGGTTGGGGTCGCGTTTTTCTTCAGTGCATTTCTGCGGGTCGGAAGTTTTGTAGAAGCGGACAAGGCCCCCGCCGCAGCCGGTGGCGATCAGGTCTTGCGTGGGATGACGGGCGAGGCAGTAGATCGGGTCGGTTGGTTCGTTAATTTGCTGGAGGGAGCGGTGCGCGGAAAGGTCGAACAGCCGCAGGGATTTATCGCGGCTGCCGCTGAGGAGTTTGGTTCCATCCACGCTAAACGCAATACACAGCGCCCAATCGGTGTTCTGCTCGAACCGGTCCAGCTCCTTGCCATCTTCCAGCGCTATGACGCGCACGGACCGATCCGCGCACCCTACCGCGACGCGGTCGGTCGAGGGGGAAAAGCTCAAACCAAAAAGTGTGTCGCCGGAAACGCGGTAGTTCTTCACCGGCTTCCAGTCGGCGGTGGACCAGACCATGATCTGCCCGAACTCCCCCGGCGATCCCCCCGCCGCGGCGAGCAGCTTCCCGTCCGGCGAAAATACCAACGACGTCGTCCGCGGCGAACCACTCGGCAGCCGGGCGATCAGCCCCGAGCCGTCCGTGTGGTGCAGCAGGACTTCGTGCGAGCCCGCCACGGCGAGCGTGTTGCCATCGGGCGAGCAGGCGAGCGCGCCCAGTATCGGCGCGACGTGATACACCGGCGGCTCCGCGGGCGGCTGCGGCCCGGCGACGGCCGCCCCTTCCGCCGCGATCTGCGCCGGAGCGGGTGAGTCGTCTTTCGCGCCCTGCTTGATCCATCGCGTCAGCACATCCACCTCTGCCGAGGAGAGGCGCTCCCCCTTGTTGGGCATCTCCGGCTCGTCCCCGGTGACGCTCTGAATAACGAGGCTCTTGTCCGGTTCCCCCGCGACGAACGCCGGGCCGTTCTTTCCCCCCTTGGCGAAATCGGCGTAGGTCGTGAGGTCGAGCTTCCCCTTCTTCTTTTCCGGCCGATGGCACGCGACGCAACTGCGGCCAAGGATCGGCACGACGTCGCGATGGAAGCTGGCTTCCGATTTCTCGTCCGCGCGAAGGGCTGGCGCGAGCGCACCGATGGCGAGCGAAAGCATTGCGATGAAGAGGAAGGTTTGGAGCCGGAAAGTTCGCATGGGTATCTGTCTACCTGGGTGCCGTGCGGAATCCGCCGTCATCGTGGCACGGGAAGGTGCATTCCGAAATTTCCGATCGCGTGGTGCGACTCTTACGACACGTCTATGGGCGTTGTCTTAAATAGTTCGCCCTTGCCGCCGCGTTGAGGACGCGAATCGACATTGGAATGCTTGGAATTGTCGTCGTTTGGCGGTTTTACGACCGATAATCGTTGTGGCGGGAGCTGGCCCTCAACGGATGTAACTGTTGTGAATATCTAATGATGACGCAAATGATCTCGGCAACCTCTTTATTTTTTCGCAAGACCCACGTACGTGCTCGGGTGGGCATTCTCCTCGGTAGCTCCGTCACGTTCCTGGCACTCGCATGTGTTGCCCTCCTGCGGGCCGATGGACCGCCGGCCCATCCGGGCGCAACGCTCGTGCTCGCGCCCAATGCCATTACTTTAAGTGGCCCGGGAGCAGAGCACGGGTTGCTCGTCACGATGGTTGAGGCCGATCGCCGTGCGACTGACGTCACCGCCAGATGCCGTTTCAGCAGCAGCGATTCGGCGAAGGTTTCCGTGTCGCCCGATGGCCAGTGCCACGCGGCCGGCGACGGCAATTCCGACATCACAGCAGAATTCGAAGGCCTGACCGCCCGCACCGCCGTCACAGCTTCAGATACTTCCAAGATCGCCCCGCCCTCCTTACGGCAGGACGTCATCCCGCTGCTCACCCGCGCCGGCTGCAACGCCGGCAGTTGCCACGGGAAGCTCGCCGGGCAGAACGGCTTCAAGCTCTCGCTCCGCGGCTACGCGCCCGAATGGGATTACGAATCCCTCGCCAGCGATCTTACTTCCCGACGGCTGGATTTTGCCGACCCGGAACAGAGCCTGCTCGTTCGCAAGGCGCTGGGGAGGGTGCCGCACGAAGGGGGCCGGCGATTTATCGAAGGCTCGCGCGGGCATCGGCTGCTGGTCGATTGGATCAAGTCCCGCGCCCCCGGCCCGGACCCGGCGGAGGCGGACGCCGCGAGCCTTGAGGTGTTACCTGCGAGCCGCACGATGCGCGTGGGCGATACGCAGCAACTGCTCGCCCGTGCCCATTACGCGGACGGCCGCGTTCGCGATGTGACGTGGCTTTGCCAAATCGTTTCCAACGATTCGTCCGTGGTCGGCGTAAGCGAGGGCGGCTTGGCCAAGGCGCTGCGCTACGGAGCGACTTCCGTCCGCGTGCATTTCCAGGGATTGGTCGAGGTCGTGACCTTCACCACGCCTTATGAGAACCAAGTCGATCCTTCGGTGTTCGCGCAGAAGAATAATGTGCTGGACGAGCCGGTGCTTTCCAAGCTCGCGGCGTTGCACCTGCCGCCCTCACCCGCGTGCGATGACGCGACGTTCGTCCGACGGGCATTTCTCGATGCGACCGGGTCATTGCCTTCGCCACAGGAGGTCCGCGATTTTCTTGCCGATAGTCGGGGCGACAAGCGCGCCCGGCTGATCGACGACCTGCTGCAACGTCCGGAATTTTCCGATTACTGGGCGCTGCAACTGGGCGACCTGCTGCAAAATCGCCGGGAGCGCGACCACGACGTTCGCGGCCCCAAGGCCGTGCGGGCGCTGCACGCGTGGCTGCGGCAGCAGGTGGCGATCAACCGCCCGTGGGACCAGATCGCCCGGGACGTGTTGACGGCGACGGGCGACGCGGTGCGTGAGCCGCAAGTCGGGTACTTCGTGGTGAACCTGGGCGAGAAGAACAACGTCGAGGAATCGGACATCACCGACTCGGTCGCCCAGGCGTTCCTCGGCACCCGCATCGGCTGCGCCCGCTGCCACAATCATCCGCTGGAACGCTACACGCAGGACGATTATTACCACTTCGCCGCGTTCTTCTCGCGCGTATCGCTCAATCGCGTTGACGTCGGCAAGGGGACCACCGTGCTCGTCTCCTGCAACCACGACGAGGCCGAGGCCCGCAAGCAGATGGCGGAGACGGAAAAGTCGGTGCGCGAAACCGAAGCCGCGATGGCCAGAAAGACGGACGATGAGTCGGTGAAGAAGTCGCAGGCGAAGCTGGAAGAGCTCGACCGGCGCGAGTCGGAGATCTGCACGCAGTTGGAGAACGCACGACTGCGGCCGCTGGGCGTGGGGCAGCCGCGGACGGGGAAATTCATGGCCCCCCAGCCGCTGGACCGCTCGCCGACTGAGATTCTGCCCGGGCACGACGGGCGGCCGGCGCTGGCCGCGTGGATGACGGACCCGAAGAACGAATACTTCAGCGGCGCGATGGTCAATCGGCTGTGGAAGCATTATTTGGGCGTGGGCGTTGTCGAGCCCGTGGACGACCTGCGCTCAAGCAATCCGCCCAGCAACCCCGCGCTGCTCAAGACGCTCCGCGAGGAATTCGTTTCCCACGGCTACGATCTCCGCCACGTCATGCGGCTGATTCTCAACTCCCGAACCTACCAACTCTCTTCCACCACGCTGGCGGAAAACGAGGCCGACCGGCATTTCTTCTCGCACTATTACGCCCGCCGACTTCCCGCGGAGGTGATGCTCGACGCCCTCAGCAGCGCGACCGGCGTGCCCGATGAATTCCCCGGCTACCCCATCGGTGTCCGCGCCGTGCAACTCCCGGATCCGGGCGTGAACTCCTACTTCCTCACCCTCTTTGGCCGCTCGGAGCGCGTGACGGCCTGCACCTGCGAACGCAACAATGATGTGACGCTGCCGCAGCTTTTACACCTGACCAACGGCGACGACGTGCTCCGCAAAATCCGCTCGGGTGACGGGCGGCTGGCGAAGATTCTCGGGGAGATCAAGGAAGACCCGCAGGCAACGGACGCGATTTTCCTCTCGACGTTTTCCCGGTTGCCGACGGAATCGGAGCGGTCTGCCGTGAATTCGGCGCTGGCAGCGGGTGATAAACGCGAGGATGTGTATCCGGATTTGTTTTGGGCGCTCCTTAACTCGAAGGAGTTTGCGTTCAACCATTGATCGGGGGAGAGATTACTGGTGGTCTAGACATTCTTGTCTGCCATCGTATTCGCGAGTGGAGTGCATTTGGTATTTTGGTGGGGCAGACATTTTTGTCTGCCATCGGGTCGGAGAGTGAAGGGCATTTGGCAATGGTGGGGCAGACATTCTTGTCTGCCGTCGGGTTGGCGAGTGGAGGGCATTCCTGCCCTCCCGAGCTGACCCGAGACTGTTGCGAGTCCGCTCGGGGGGCAGGAATGCCCCCACTCGCGGACTCGCGACAGACAAGAATGTCTGTCCCACCTGAGAGTCAGACCAAAGTGTCTGCCTCGCCTGAGAGACAGATAAAAATGTCTGCCTCACCTCGGATGGCAGACAAGAATGTCTGCAGCACGTATCTGAACGAAAGGCTTTGCGATGTTCGATATTTCACTCGGCAGACACCATTCCCGCCTCTGCAACGGCGCTTCGCGCCGGGACTTCCTTCGCGTCGGCGGGCTTGGCTTGTTCGGCCTCTCGCTGGCGAACGTGTTGTCTTCCGAGAAGCTGCTGGCCGCCAGCGCAGGCAGCCCCAAGGCACGGGCGAAGTCGGTCATCCTTGTCTACCTGGGCGGCGGGCTTTCGCACCACGACTCCTTCGACCCCAAGCCCGACGCCGCGGAGGAAATCCGCGGGAAGTACAAGACCATCCCCACCAACGTCACCGGCCTGTACGTCGGCGAACTGCTTCCCAAGATGGCCCAGCAAATGGACAAGGTCTGCCTCGTCCGTTCGGGAAGCCACGAGAACGACCACCACGAAACCGCCACGAATTGGGTGCTCTCCGGCCGCTTCGGCTCCGCCTTCGGCGACTATCCGGCGATGGGCGCGGTGGTCGCCATGGAGAGCGGGTTCGCCGGCACGCTGCCGCCTTACGTCGCGACGCCTAAAAATCCCTCGTTCACCTGGGAGCTGGGCAAGAGCGCGTTCCTCGGCGGGCGCTACGAATCTTTCAAAGCGGGTGATCCCAACCAAAAAGGGTACAAGGTCCAGGACCTCTCGCTCCGCGAGCCGCTGACGCCCCATGCCGCGGATCGGCGAAAGAGTCTGCTCGCCGCGGTGGACACGCTGGGCGGCCGGATCAAGGGCAACGACCAGATGGCCACCTACGATGAGTTCCAGCAGCGGGCGGCGGAGATGGTTCTCTCCCCCGACGCACAGGCCGCGTTCGATATCGAACAGGAAAAGCCCGAGCTGCGCGATGCCTACGGCCACACCGAGTTCGGCCAGGGCTGCCTGCTCGCCCGCCGACTTGTCGAGCGGGGCGTGCGCTTCGTCACCGTAAACTCCGGCGGATGGGACCACCACAAGGACATCTGGAAAGGCCTGGAAAACAAGCTGCCGGTCTTCGACCAGGGCTTCTCCGCGCTGATCAACGACATGTCCGAGCGCGGCCTGCTGAAGGACACGCTGGTGGTGGCGATGGGCGAGTTCGGCCGCACGCCCAAGATCAATAAGGACAAGGGCCGCGACCACTGGGGCCGTGCCGCATCGCTCCTGTTCGCCGGTGCCGGAGTCCGCGGCGGCAAGATCGTCGGCGCGACCGACAACGAAGGCGCCTACGTCACCGACCGCCCCGTCCGCCCCGCGGACGTCGCGTATACGGTCTACTCGTCCCTGGGCATCAACCCCCGCAAGGAAATCCGCACGCCCGAAGGCCGGCCGCTGGAAATTTTGAATGAGGGCGGGTTGATTGAAGAGTTGTTCACCTAATTCCGGTCCCCTCTCCCTCCCAGGGAGAGGGCGAGGGTGGACCGCTCTAATTATCGAATGGCGTGTTTCGCAAAGCATGTAGGGTGGGCGTACTCGCCCACCATTTCACTCAAAGGCCCGAGGAACGGTGGGCGAGTACACCCACCCTACCTGCTTAAGGCACGGATCAAGTAGGCCAAAACTACCCTCCCTCTCCCTCGTACTCGGGGGAGAGGGCAGGGGTGAGGGGCCGAGCGTGAAGAAATGCTGAACGATGAACACTGAACGATGAACAAATGCGGGAGCTTTCCCCATGCAGCGTTCAGCATTTAGCATTCAGCGTTTCCTCCGTTCCGCCCCTCACCCCGACCCTCTCCCCCGAGTACGAGGGAGAGGGAGGC
>JAQGHP010000336.1 GCA_028288775.1 Phycisphaerales bacterium
TCCCCTACGCCGCCGCTCCGACACGGGCGTTCACGCTCCGCATGACCCAGAAGCGCGGCGCTGGGGAGCCCATATCCATCCACAGCGTCGCGCTCCGTTGTCAGATCCGCCTCGAGCCTGGCCGGCGGCGCTACAGCCCGAAGGAGCAGGAGGGGCTCTCCGATCTCTTTGGCGAGCCGCACCGGTGGGGCCAGACGGTCCGCAGCATGTTGTGGGCGCACACGAGCATCGTCGCGCCGCCGTTCGATGACGAGTTGCTTGTCGATCTGCCCGTCCCGTGTACGTTCGATTTCAACATCACTGCCGCCAAGTATTTTGATGCGCTCGACGACGGCCTCGTGCCCCTCTCCTTTCTATTCAGCGGAACGATCTTCTACGCGGGCGACCATGGCGGCCTGCAAGTCGAGCAGATCTCCTGGGAGAAGGAAGCCGGCTACGCGCTGCCCGTTGCCGTGTGGAAGCGCATGATGGATTTGTACTACCCATACTCCGCGTGGCTCTGTCTCCGCAAGGACGTCTTCGACCGCCTGGCCCGCTACAAGAGCCAGCGCGGCCTTGCCGGCTGGGAGCAGGCGCTCGAATCCCTTCTCGATGAGACCCAGGAGCAAACCGTTCCATGAATCAGGCGATGGTCGACAACATCGTCCGCGCCGTGCTCTACGAGGGGTACATTTTGTATCCATACCGCCCGTCGTCCGTGAAGAACCGCCAGCGCTGGACCTTCGGCGGAATTTACCCGCGCGCGTTCAGCGATCAGCAGAACGGCACAGACCCGTGGACGATGCAGACGCAGTGCCCGGTCCGCGGGATCGCGCCGACCCTTCACATCACAGCGCGCTTCCTTCACCTTGCCGATCGGAAAATTGAACGGGCGCTGGGGGAAGGCGAGTTCCGTCCCGTCGAGTCGATGGAAGCGGGGGGGCGCTCATACCAGACGTGGCAGGAAGCGGTGGAGCGAGAAGTTGATTTGGGCGAGGTCGCGCTGGCCGATCTTTCGCCGCAGCCACGGCGCACGGATTTTTCCTTTGCAGGGTGTACGGAAACTCAACCCTTAAAGGAGAACGACGGCCGCACCGTTGGGCGGCTCGTCCGCGCACAGCAGCCGATCGCCGGCTCCCTCGAGCTCTCCGCCGTTCGCGCGAATGAGAATGTTTTCGTCGTCACGGTGCGGATCGTGAATATGACGCCGATGGACGCGGCCGCCCCAATCGACCGTGATGCGGCGCTCCTGCGCTCCTTCGCCTCGACCCACGCGATCCTCGTCGCGCGGCAAGGCGAGTTCATCTCGCTCACCGATCCGCCCGACGACCTTCGCGAAATTGCGGCGGGGTGCCAAAACATCGGCTGCTGGCCCGTGCTCGTCGGTGATCCGGGCGAGAATGACGCGGTGCTCGCCTCCCCCATCATCCTCGAAGACCACCCGCGCATCGCCCCGGAAAGCCCTGGCGACCTTTTCGACAGCTCCGAGATCGACGAGATCCTCACCCTGCGGATCCTCACGCTGACGGACGAGGAAAAACGCCAGGCCGTCGCCGCGGACCACCGGGCGGCGGAAATGTTCGCCCGCACCGAGGCGCTCGCCCGCGGGCAGTTGGCCAACCTACACGGAGTCATGCGCCATGGATGACTGGGACCCACTCGAAGAGCGCAAGAAACTGGAGAAGGTCCTCGCCATGGGCGTCGAGCTCAAGCCCGGCGACCGCGTGCGCCTGTGCCCGCGCCACGGCGGCGACATCTTCGACATCGCCCTGCGCGGAAAAAGTGCGACCGTCGCCGCGATCGAACAAGATTACGAAAACCGCATCCACCTCGCCGTCACCATCGACGACGACCCCGGCCGCGACCTGGGCCTCGACGGCAAGCCCGGGCACCGCTTTTTCTTCAGCCTCGAGGAAGTCGAAATCATTGGCCCGGAAGGGGGCAATGGCTGATGCCCGGCGTCCCGAAAATTCTCGTCGCCGGCATCGGGAATATTTTCCTGGGGGACGATGCGTTCGGCTCCGAGGTCGCCCGACGGCTGATGCGCCGCCCGCAGCCGCCCCACGTGCGCGTCATCGATTTCGGCATCCGCGGACTCGACCTCGTCTACGCGCTGATCGAAAATTATGACGCCGCGATTTTGATCGACGCCGCCCCGCGCCCCGGCGAGCCGCCGGGGACCTTGTACGTGTTGGAGCCGGTGCTGGATTCCGCGGACGACTCGCCGCCGCTCATCGACGCGCACACGATGGACCCGATGAAGGTCCTCCGCACCGCCGCCGCGATGGGCGCGCTGCCGCGGCGTCTTCTGGTCGTCGGCTGCCAGCCCCAAACGCCACAGTCCCCAGATGATGACGGCAGCGACATGCCCCTGGGCATGAGCCCGCCCGTCGCCGCGGCAGTCGATGAGGCCGCGGCAATGGTGGAATCCCTTGTCGAACAATTTTCCGTCGAAGGCGATGCGTCTTCGACGGTTCACAACCCGCAGGAGGTCATCCGATGTACTCCGTAAGAGATATGGTCCGGCATCCTTCGCGCATCTTCGGGGACGCGTCGGATGAAATCGCGTACCGCACAAGGAAAATGGCCCGCCGCCCCTACGCCACCGGCGGCCTGATCATGCTCATACTGGGGGTCGTCACCTTCATTTGGCTATTCCCCGAAATACAACGCTACATACGAATCAAGCGAATGTAACGCCGCACGCGATCCGTTCATCGCGACCGCCAAACACCGCACGCGCTTTGCACTGCGCCGCAGCGCCGTCGTTGGGCGACCGCCAATTATAAAAATACTGTTTTGACGCCGGCCCTCGGCTTGTGGTAGCGTTCCGTCCCAGCGGACGCAGCATTTTGTACGCTACTCAACCAAAGGGGCCGATCATGTCGCAAACCGTAGTGGACGCGAACGCATCAGGACGCGTCGAGCGTTTTGTCGAAGGCGTGCAGGCGATCCGCAAATCGCTGCACGAAGTCATTGTCGGGCAGGACCCGACGATCGATCTGTTGCTTACCTGCGCACTGACCGGCTCGCACGCGCTGCTCGTGGGCGTGCCGGGGCTGGCCAAGACGCTGATGGTCAAGGGACTCTCCTCCGCCTTCCGCTGGAAATTCAACCGGGTGCAGTTCACGCCCGACCTCATGCCCTCAGACATCACCGGCTACGAACTGCTCGGCCGCGACGAGAGCGGGCTGCCCAAGATGACGTTCCGCCCCGGGCCGGTTTTTGCCAACTTAATCCTCGCGGATGAAATCAATCGCGCCGCGCCCAAGACGCAGTCGGCGCTGCTGGAGGCGATGGCCGAGCAGCACGTCACCGTCGGCGGGCAGACGTATCCTCTCGAAGACCCGTTCCTGGTGGTGGCGACGCAGAACCCGATCGAGCAGGAAGGGACCTACCCGCTCCCCGAGGCGCAGCTCGACCGGTTCATGATGGAAATCCACATCGATTACCCGACGCCGCAGCACGAAGAAGAAATCGTCATGAAGACCAGCGGCGGGCAGCCGACGCTCCCCGAGCCGGCCTTCGACCGTGCCGCATACCTCGAACTGCGCGAACTGGTCTGGGCCGCGCCGGTGGCGCAGAACGTCGCGGCGTACGCGGTGAAATTGTGCGGGTCGAGCCGCCCAGGCGACACCCGCGCCGGGACCTTCATAAATGATTACGTCGGCTGGGGCGCTGGGCCGCGGGGCTCGCAGAACCTGGTGCGGGCGGCGAAGGCGCGGGCGCTGCTCGAAGGCCGCACGACTCCCGTGATCGACGATGTGCGCGCCGTCGCCGTGCCGATCCTTCGCCATCGCATTCTCCCCAACCACCGCGCCGTGGGCGACGGGGTGACCAGCCGGCAGATCGTGGATCGCCTGCTCAAAGACGTCGCCGCCTAGGGTGGCGGCCATACCTGGGGTGGGTTCGTGGCCCAACCGATTGCATCCGTTCCGTCCGCCTCGCGCCGAAGCCGGTTCCTGGACCTCCGCGCGCTCTCGGCCCTCGCCCACATGCGCTTCGTGACCCGCAAGCAGATCGAAGGCTCGTACACAGGCCGCCATCGTTCCAAGCAGCAGGGGGGCTCGACCGAGTTCGTCGACTATCGCGAATACTCCCCCGGCGAAGACCTCCGCCGATTGGACTGGAAAGTTCTCGGCCGCACCGAGCGGCAGGTCATCCGGCTCTACCAGGACGAAACGAATCTCGTCTGCACGCTGGCCGTCGACGCCAGCGAATCAATGGCGTTCGGAAAACACAACGGCTCGTCGAAGCTCGAATACGCACAGTTCCTGGCGACGGGCATGAGCCACGTCATCGGCCGCCAGCAGGACCAGGTCGGCCTTGCGGTGCTGGCGGGTGGATTGCGCGACGTGCTCGCGCCCGGCGGCACGCCGGGCCACATGCTGCGGGTGCAGGCGTCGCTCGAAAATCTGAAAACCGAACCTTCGACCGACCTCGCCGGGAGCCTCCGCGACCTTTTCGCCCGCCTGCCCCGTCGGGGCGTGCTGGTGCTGCTCTCGGATTTTCTGGTGGACGACCTCGACAAGACATTCGCCTCCGTCCGGCTGTTCCGCCACCGGCGCTGGGAAGTGATCGTGCTCCATCTGGTGCATCCCGACGAAGAGCGCCTGCCCGAAGGCCTGGCCTACCGGTTCGAGGGAATGGAAAACGAGGGGAACGTGGCCTGCTCCCCCAATGAAGTTCGCGAGGCTTACCAGCAAAAGTTCGAGCATCATTGCGCGGCCGTTCGCGGCTTGTCGCTGGCGGCGGGGTGCGACTATCGGCGGATTTCAACCGCCGTGCCCTACACGCAAACGCTCGGCGGGTTCCTCGTGGAACGCAGTGGATGAACGTCCGGACAGACTCGGTCACCCATGAATTTTCTGCACCCCTGGTTTCTGCTCGGACTCGCGGCCGTCGGCCTGCCGCTGGCGGTGCATTTCCTCACGCGCCCGCGCCCGCGGGTCATGCCCCTCTCCACCATCCGCTTTGTCCGTGAAGCGGTGCAACAGCGCCGGGCCCGACACCGCCTCCGCGACTTAATCGTGCTGCTGCTTCGAGGACTTGCCGTGGCGCTGCTGGCGATCGCCTTCGGGCGGCCGCTCATCGGCGCTAAGAAGGTCGCCGCCGACCCGGGCGGCAACATCGCCCGCATCGTGATCCTCGACCAGAGCCAGAGCATGTCGGCTGTCTCGAATGGCGTACAAGCGTTCGAACGGGCGCGCATCGCCGCCGCCGGCCATCTGTCGTACGCCTCGGGCATGCAGGCGAACCTGCTGCTCGCCGGCGCCAAGCCCCGGGCCGTCTTCCCGACGGCTTCGGGGAATTTCACCGCGTTGCGCGAGGCGCTCGCCTCCGCCGGGCCGAAGGCCGAATCGCTGAACCTGAAAGCCGCCATTGACGCGGCGGGGGAGATGCTCGCCAAAACTCCGCCGGGCCTGCGCCGCGAGCTCGTCGTCGTCAGCGACTTCCAGCGCTCCGACTGGGACGCCGCCGATTTTTCCCCGCTGCCCAAGGACACCACGATCGATCTGCAATCGGTCGCCGCCAAACAAACGCCGGCCAACATGGCGATCCTCCGCGTCGGTGCGCAGGGGCGCGTCGAGCAGGGTCGCGAGGCGCGGATCGAAGTGGAAGTCGGCAACTATTCCAACAGCCCGCGCGACGTGCAGGTGGAGCTCTCGGTCGCTGCCGCTTCGTACCGATTGAGCGGGCACGTTTCCCCCGGCGGCTCGACCACGCTTTCAACGGCCGCCGTGATGCCGGCCGCAGGTTGGCAGAACGGCGAGGCACGACTCGTCGGCGCGCTCGATGCGCTTCCCGCGGATGATGTGCGATCGTTCGTGCTCGACGTGCGTGCGCCGCTCGCGTACCTGCTGATCACGCGCGACGACCCCAAGCCGCACGCCTCCTCCTCGCACTTCATGGAACGGGCGCTGGTGCCGTTCAAGGCGCGGGAAGGTACGAAGGGTGAACACCTGGTACGGGTCGAGCCCGATGCGCTCAATCGGGAAATCGTCGCCGCGGCCGATGTGATCGTCCTCGACCATCCCGGCCGCCTGTCATCGGATTCCATGAAATTGCTCGCATCCGTTTTGCGCCGGGGCCGGGCGCTGTTGTACGTCGCGGCTGAGCCGGTGGACGCGTCGAACCTCGCGCTGCTCGCGGACGCCGCGGGTTCGGATCTGAAGATGCCGGTCCAATTCGTTCCGCCCGCGAAAGGGTCGCAGAGGCAGGACCTCTTCATGGCTCCCAGCCGCGCCGGCCAAAGCGTCTTCAAAACGTTCGGAGAAAACCTCGGGGCGGCGATCGCGCCTCTGCGGTTCAGTGGCGGCCTTGATTCCCACGCGCTGGAAACCGGATTGACCGACGACGTGCTCGCGACCTACGGCGACCGATCCGCGTGCCTGATCGCCACCACCTGCGGCGCGGGAAAGCTCGCCGTGCTGAACGCCGACCTCGGACAATCCAATCTCGCGGCGTCTTCGGTGTTCGTCCCGTTGATGGGTGAACTCGTGGGCCGGCTCGTTTCCCGTTCGGGTTCGCCCGAGGCCGCGCCGGTCGGGGAGTTGGCACTCTCTTATCTGCCGCCGGACGTGACCGCGGCCGAGGGCCTTTCGATCTCCGGCCCCGCCAACGCGAGCGACGCGCTGGGCACACTCGCCAACGAAGCCGGGCTCGTCGCCTGGCGCTGGGACGAAGCCGGCCCGCCCGGCGTCTACCAGGTCAAACGCGGCGGCGCGGTCGCCTTCGCCCTCGCCACCGGCGTGCGCGCGAGGGAGAGCGACCTGACGACCATCGACTCGGCCATCCTTACTGGACGTCTTGCCGGCGGAAGGTCCGTCCGCTTCGAGGCTGTCGGGCGCGACGACTCACATCCGGAAACCGCGTGGTCCTGGATTGTCGCGGCATGCGTCGGCTGCATGCTTCTCGAAGTCATTGCACTCAAGGCGTTCCGGACCTGACATATGACTTTCGAACCGCTCATCCCGACTTCCCTGTGGCTGGCGCTTGCCGTGGCCGGCGCGCTGCTCATCGGCTGGTACGCCTTGCGGCGTCCGCAGATCATGACCCGGCTGCGCTGGGGCGGCGTGGTCGGGCTGATGGCGGTGGCGGTCGCGCTGGCCCTGCTGATTTTGCTCAACCCGATCCGCGTGCGAATGATCCCGCCGCCCGGCGGACGGCCGCTGCTCACCGTTCTGGTTGATTCGTCTGCCAGCATGGGCACGCCCGACGCAGGGTCGGGCTCGACGCGCTACGCGGGCGCCGCCGCGTTAAGCGCCGACCTCACTTCCCGACTCGGCGATCAATTCGAAGTTCGCGTCCGCTCGTTCAGCGGGCTCAAGGCAATCGCCGACTCGGGCGACCTTTCTTCCGCCCGGCCCGATGGGCAGACCACCGACATCGGCGCGGCGATCGCCGACAACCTCGGGCAGGAGCGCCCGCAGGGTCAGGCGGTAGTGGTGCTGAGCGACGGCATTCAAAACATCGGCGACGGCCCCGCAGCCGTGCTCGACGCGGTGCGACGGGCCAGGTCGATGGACGTCCCCGTCTTCACCCGCACCTTCGGCGGGGGCGCAAACACGATCGACCTTGCCGTGCAATTGCGCTCGGCGCAAGACCTGGCCTTCGTCGGGCAGCGCGTCCCGGTGAACGTGCGCGTTACGCAGACCGGCGCGAAGGGGATTCACGCCAACGTCTCGCTCCTCGCGGCGGGAAAAGAAATCGGCCGTCAGGAAGTGATCATCGCGGGCGATGTCGCTGACGTGCGCTTCTGGGCGACGCAGGAAAAGGTCGGCGTCTACCCGTACGAGGCGCGGGTCGAGCCCGTGCCCGGCGAAGCGACGGAGGCGAACAATTCCGCGACGTATCTCCTCCGCGTGATTGACCAGCCCATCCGCGTGTTGGCCCTTGAGGGCAAGCCATACTGGGACAGCAAATTTCTGGTTAGGACGCTGGCATCGGTACCGGCGGTGGAACTGGACAGCGTCGTGCGGATTTCCGAAGGCCGCTTCATGGAACGCACGGTGACGCACCACCACGGCCCCGCGGCGCGGGCTGCCAATGCGGCGCCGACTCCAACACCGACCGCCCCGGCGGACGACGAAAAGTGGCAGATCGTCGCCAGCGCCGCCGACATCCTGAACGACCCTGCAAAGCTCCGCGGCTACCAGATCATCGTCCTCGGCCGCGACTCCGAAACATTTCTGGGCGACGACGTGCTCACCAATCTCCAGAACTGGATCTCGCACGACGGCGGCTCGCTCGTCTGCTACCGCGGCTCGCCCGTGGCGCAGGTGAATCAGAAACTGGCGCGCCTGCTCCCGGTCAAATGGACCGCAAGCCACGAGGCACGCTTCAGCATGAAGCTCACCGACCAGGGCCGCAACCTCCACTGGTTCGGCGGCAGCAGCAACGAGGAAGACAACGCCCTGCTCGGACTTCCCACGCTGGCCAGCGCCGCGCTGGTCGATCGGTCCAAGCCGCTGGCGGTGGTGCTTGCGACGTCCGTTTCATCCGGCGGCGCGGACGCCCCGGCGGTCGTCTATCAGCCCTACGGCACCGGACGGGCCGTGGTAATCGAAGGCGCGGGGATGTGGCGGTGGGCTTTCCTTCCGCCACAGTTCCAGCAGCGCGAAGAGGTCTACTCTGAACTTTGGCATAGCCTGCTGCGCTGGCTCACTTCGGGCGCGAGTTTATTGCCCGGCCAGAAAATGACGCTCCGCGCTGACAAGGTGAGTTTCGCGACGGTGGAACCCACGACTGCCACGCTGCTCGTTCGTGAGGAAGCGACAAAAACCACGGCGCCTACGGTCGAGCTCTTGGGTGCGGCGGGGGAGAAGCCCAAGTCGTTTGTCGCCGTTCCGCTGGGCGACGAGCCGGGGGTTTTCCGCGTCACCTTCGGAATCCTCCCGCAGGGCCGCTACACCGCGCGTGTCGCGGGTGGATCGGAAGCTGACGTGGCGACGCAAACCTTCTTCGACGTCCGTGCCGTGAGCCAGGAACAACTCGACCTGCAAGTCCGCCCCGACCTCATGGCGCGCATCGCCGCCGACAGCGGCGGAACGGTTCTGGGCGCGAGCCCCGCGGAAGAACTGGCAGCGAAATTCCGCGAGCATATGCAGCAATCCCGCCCGCCGCGCTTCGAGCGCACCACCGCCTGGGACAGGCCCTGGGCGCTCCTTGCCGTTTTTGCGATCTGGTGCCTCTCCTGGTTCGCCCGGCGTTCGGGGGGATTGGTGTAACGCGACAGTGCGGAGGGCGGTCGCCTTTTGTGGCGGAGTCTAAAAACACCGCCCGGACGGGCGGTGCCACGAGCTGTGGCACCGGACTTCCGCCCGGTGTTTCCCGACCGTGCGGATGGGCGGCGGGGCTCCCGACCACACGAAATGGTCCACGCCCGTCACGGGCGCGATTCGTAATTTTGCGGCAACTGTCGGATTCTTTGCGGTTGTAAGGGAGGGCGGCGCGGTATAGTGGCGTCGCCGTGGAACGACCCTTTATGGAAAGTGGGGCGAGCGTGTCTGACAAACGACTATTGGAAGCGTTGGAAGGCGTGCGCCGCCGCGTGCTAACCGTCGGCGTGACGAGCGGCGGCGGGTGGGGCCTCGCCGGCCTCCTGCTGCTCCTCATGCTCTTCGCGTGGGGCGACCTCGCGCTGAATCTCGCCCCGGCCGTCCGACTCACCTGCGTCTTTACTTCGATCGCATTCGGCGCGGCACTGCTCCTGCACGCGTCGTTGAATTCCTATCGCGCCAGCACGCACCGGTCGGTCGCCCGGCGAATCGATCAAGTCAGCCGCAGTGGCGGGCAAATCCTCAGCGGCGTAGACCTCTTCCAACAGTTCCCCGGCCATGCTGCCGCCCCCACGCTTTCGGGCGCGCTGGCTTCCATGGCCGTCGATCGCGCGACGCAGCTCGCCGCACGAGTCGGAGCGGCGACGGCCGTGCCGGCCAAACCGCTCGTCCTGCCCTTCGTCGCTCTGGGCTCGGCGATGGTGATCCTCGGCGTCGTGGCCCTCGCCGCACCCCGGCTGCTGGCGACGCAATGGTCGCGCTTCGCCGACCCCTTCGGCGACCACCCGCCCTACAGCAGCA
>JAQGHP010000337.1 GCA_028288775.1 Phycisphaerales bacterium
CGAAGGCGACGACGGACGGCAGCTTGCCGAACCGTTGGAAGTAGGGGGCGGGCAGGATCGTGAACAGGTGGCACGGCAGGAACGTACCGAACGCGGCGACGACCGCATCCCAGAACCCGGCAATTAAGAAGCGATGAAGCCGACCGTGATGACGGCCCGCCCCGGCGTGATCATCGCCACCGCCACGGCATCCATGAACTGCCTCCTGAGTTTCGCACCAGCAAATGTCCACAACTCTGTACCCAATTGGCCAAGGTGCATAATGAAAATACGGAACATGCATTCAGGACGACGTAAGCGCGCCCCAAACCCCAGTTCCTGCTCTGAAAAGCATTGCGGTTGTTGGAAGAATCACGTTCATAACCGGTAGGTCGCCGCCACCAAAACGAAGTTTGTCGCACTCCCTGTGTTCTCGCCTCCCTCTTCTGCAATTCCGAAGAGGGTTGGCTCCCCCCTATTAACTTTGTCGGATTCGCTTCCGTCCCAATTTACGAAACGGGCGGCGGGTTCCTGTCCGCGAACTGGGCCTGATGCCAATACGGATACGGTGGCGTTATGGCGCTGGCGACGTCAAGCTTTGAGATCTGCTCGGGCGTGAGGTTCCAGCCGACGGCTCCCAGGTTCTGGCGCAACTGCTCCTCGTTGCGCGCGCCGATGATCACGTTCGACACCGTCGGCCGCTGCAGGAGCCAGTTGATGGCTACTTGCGGCACGCTCTTGCCCACCTCCTTGCCGACTTCTTCGATCGCGTCGATTACTCGGAAGACGTATTCGTCATCGACGGGCGGGCCCTTGTCCTTTGCGAGTTGAGATTGGAGGCGGCTCGTCTGGGGCAACGGGCTTCCCCGCCGCAGCTTTCCGGTCAGCCGGCCCCACCCCAGCGGGCTCCAGACCACCGCGCCTACGCCCTGGTCGAGCCCGAGCGGCATCAGCTCCCACTCGTAGTCGCGCCCGATGAGCGAGTAGTAGGTCTGGTTGGCCACGTGGCGGGCCAGGCCATAGCGGTCCGACGCGGCAAGCGATTTCATCAAGTGCCAGCCCGAGAAGTTCGAGCAGCCGATGTAGCGGATCTTTCCGGCATGGACGAAGTCGTCGAGCGTCCCGAGCGCCTCCTCCACCGGCGTCAGGGCATCGAAGGCGTGAAGCTGGTACAGGTCGATGTAGTCCGTTCCCAATCGCGTGAGGCTCGCCTCGATTGCGCGGGTCAGATGATAGCGGGAGGAGCCTACGTCATTGGGCCCGGGGCCGGTCGCGAACGTGCCCTTGGTGGAGAGGATCACCCGGTCGCGGCGGCCCTTGATCGCCTGGCCCAGAATTTCCTCCGCCGCTCCCTCGGAGTAGACGTCGGCGGTGTCGAACATGGTGAGGCCGGCGTCGAGGCAGACGTCGACGAGCCGCGTGGCCTCCCGCACATCGGTCTGCCCCCAGGCTTTGAAGAACTCGCCCCCGCCTCCGAAGGTCCCCGTGCCCAAGCTTAATACCGGTACCTTCAAGCCCGACCTGCCGAGCAGTCTGTAATCCATCTGATGACCTCCGTTTGTCCAACTTTAGGCTATTGGGCGGGCCGGTGGCACCCCGTCATTTCCTCGAACCGGCGGAGCCGGTCAATTCCACGTTAGCACATTGGCACGTTCTTGGGTCAAGGCGTTGTCGTCGGATTCGATGCCGGCTGCGCGCGGGGCGCGGTTGCCGGGGCGATCGTCGGTACCGTGGCCGGCGTTGCCGGGATTGGGTGCTTGGCATCAGGTACCAGGTTCACCATCAGCACTTCGCGGCACGTGACTTGCCGAAGCGCTGGCATGTTTCCACCAACCGTGCATCCGTTGACTCGACGATGCTTCTTCGCACGGGCCTCGCTGGCTCTGGCGGCCCCATCCGCGACGATGGCTTGCCTGGCGGCATCGCCGATTGCTGAGGCCGCTGGGGAGTCGCCGGATAGCGCGGATCTGCCGGCCTCTACGCTGCTCAATTCCGGGGAAGCGCCGGCGTACCTGCTGGTATTCCACACCGGCCAGCAAGTCATGAAGGGCCTGATCGCGTTCGCAAAAAAGCATGAGCTTGTCGCGGGGCATCTCACGGGGATCGGGGCCATCAGCAGCGCGGAGATCGGTTACTTTGATCCGGAGAAAAATGAATATCTCCACCGCCAGGAGAACGGACAGGCCGAGCTCCTCTCACTGACCGGAAACCTCGCGCTCTATGACAACGCGCCGTTCTTCCACGTTCACATCGCCCTGGGTTTGCGGGACGGCTCCGCCCGCGGCGGGCACCTTTTCGAGCTGACGGTCCGCCCCACCGTGGAACTAGTGTTGACCACGTCACCGAGACCGGTTCGGCGGAAGATCGACAGCGAAACTCATTTGCCGTTGCTCGATCCGTAATAGAGAGCTAAGGTCGCTGCTAGCCTTCACCTGCGCCGTCGCGACATTCATTTGTCGTTGCCGATTCGTTTTTGCGAGAGGATCCCGGATATGTGGATCGTCCGCCTCGCACTTCGCCGACCCTACACGTTCGTCGTGGCCGCCCTGCTCATCGCGGTGCTGGGGATTCTCTCGATCCTCACGATGCAGACCAACATCTTCCCGAGCATCAACATTCCGGTCGTCTCGATCATCTGGAGCTACGGCGAGCTTTCGCCGACGGAGATGCAGGACCGGATATCCACCATCGTCGAGCGGGCGCTGACCACGACCGTGAACAACATCGAGCACATGGAGTCGCAGTCGCTCCGCGGGACCACCGTCATCAAAATCTATTTCCAGCCCAACGCGGACGTGAACGCGGCGGAGGCGGAGGTGACGGCCCTGTGCCAGTCCATCATCAAGCCGCTGCCGCCCGGAATCACGCCGCCGCTCATCATCCGCTACAACGCCGCGGACGTGCCCGTGATCCAGCTCAGTCTGGGGAGCAACACGCTCTCCCAGCAGGAAATCAGCGACCTGGGGAACAACTTCATTCGCGTGCAGCTCGTGACGGTGCAGGGCGCTGCGGTCCCCGTTCCGTACGGCGGGAAGTCGCGCGTCGTCAACGTTGACCTCGACCCGGACGCGCTCTATTCACGGGGGATCTCTCCCCAGGCGGTGACCAACTCCATCCTCGCGCAGAACGTAATCGTATCACCCGGTACCGCGAAGGTGGGCTCCATCGAGTACGACATCGGGTTGAACAGCAGCCCCGCCGCGATTGACGAACTTAACAAGATCCCGCTCCGCTACTCCAACGGCGCGACGGTTTACCTGCG
>JAQGHP010000348.1 GCA_028288775.1 Phycisphaerales bacterium
AACTCGCGAGGAGAGTTGAAGGGTTTAAAGGTTGGAGGGGCATGAACTCTTGAACCTCTTCAACTCATGAACCATTGAACCTTCGTCCCTCACGGGCCGGCTGCGAAATTCATCCGATTAATTAGACCGGTCGGACCACTAGGGCCCGGTTTTCTGCGTGGCGGGGGTTGAAGATTTTTCGCCGGCGCTGCTGTCCGCCGCGAGCGGAACCGGGCCGTCGCCCGGTGCGGTCGCCGGGACCGCGGACGCATTCCATCCGGGTGTGAACAAAAGCCATTGCCCATCGGCCCCCGCGCCCGCGGCGATGGGTTGAAGCGTCACCGGAACGGCCCCGTCGGCGGGAAGCAGCGCCAGGACCATGGGCGGCGATTGCTTTTTCTCCCATGCCTCGCGCAGCGCCGCGGCTTCCTGTTGGCCCTGCTCGCCCGCCGCCAGGTGGGTGGCCGCGACGACGAACTTTCGTCCGTCCACCACCGAAACCGCCCATGCGCCCGACACCCCCTCTGGCCCGGGAATCCCCCGCCCTTCGTACAGCGGATACTTCGAGAGCACCACCGCGCCCCAGTCCGCCTTGCGGCCGGAGAAGTTCTTCGCGCGCTGGTACAACTGCGGGTGATACGAATGCTGCATCCCCATCGCCTCGGCGAGCGGGATCACGTCTTCTTCTTCGATGCCCTGCAGTAGCACGTAGTCCGGCTGAAGCTGCCGCACGATATCGAGCGCTATGCCCGCCCCCGGGTGCCGCCGGCGAAGATCCCACGTGACAAAGCGCAGCGTCCGCTCGGGAACCCCCCACCGCGCCTCCCCCGGCACGGCGGGCGGCCCCGCCTTGGGCGCGAAGTAAAGCCCGCAGAACACGATCACGCCGAACGCAAAAATCGCCACGACCAACCACGCCCCCCGGCGCGAAGAGTTTAGCCGTTTTACTGCAACATCCCGATGCACCCGAGCTCCTCGTCTTCCAACCCCAGCGCCCGATTATACGAAGCCCGCCCTTGCGAACGACCGGCGTAACGAAACAATGCATCGAGCGGCCCCCAAAACTCATGGCCCGCTCCATCATGACCTAAACCCCACTCTGCACTCTGCACTTTTCATTCTGCACTTACTCGACCCATGGTTCACTTTCAAAAGCACCTTCGCAACACGTTTCTCGCCGGGATCTTCGCGGCCATTCCCGTTTCGCTCACGGTCTTCATCGTCTGGTGGGTCGAGAGCAAGACCCGCCCCGCCGCCCATTTTCTCGAGCTTCATCTGTTCCATCGCGACCAGGACATTCCCTTCCTGGGCGTCGTGCTGGCGCTGCTGACAATCTACGTAGCGGGATTGGTGACGACCAGCTTGCTGGGCAAGCTGGTGCTCGGCCTGATCGACCGCACGCTGCTGAGCCTCCCGGTCGTCCGCCAGCTCTACCAGGGCTGGAAACACGTCGCCCTCACCCCCGGCGGAACGGAGGGGATTTTTTCCAAGGTCGCCCTCATTCCCGATGAAACCGGCCACACGCTGCTGCTGGGTTTCACAAGCGGAAAAGGCCTGGAAGGCCAGCCCAACGTAATCTGCGTCTTCGTCCCCGCCGCCCCCAACCCCATCAACGGCCGGCTCTATTTCGTCCGCAAAGACACGTGCCATTTTGTGGATATTTCGACGGAAGAAGCGTTCAAGATCATCCTCTCCACCGGCAATTACGTCCCGCCCGAGGTAGGGGCCGCGGCCGCGGCACATTTCGAGACGACGGCGATGGAGCCCCGCGAGACATCTGTGTCGTAAATTCAAAAGAGGAGGAAGATTAAGAGTAGGATCGCGGTCGGAGAAAAAGGCCGCCCCTCAGAGCGCGATCCTACTTTTAGTCCTACTCTTACTCGTCTGTTTCCCCGCGTCCCTGCCCCCCCTCCCGCAAACTCACACATTCCGATCCAGCATCTCAAACACCGCCTGTTCCGCCATCACTCCATGCGCGGAATCCACCAGCTTCCCGTCCCGGAAGATCAGGAATGTGATTCCCGAGTCGATTCCGAATCGCTGCGCCAGCGCCAGGTGCGAATCCAGCCCAACGATCCCGATCCGCAGCCGCCCCCCATACCTCTCCGCGGCGTCCCGCACGAGCTTGCGAATCAAATCCGAAACCGCCAACCGATACTCCGCCGCGAAGATCACCAGCACCGGCACCGGACTCCGCAAAACCTCCGCGTCAAAATTCTCTTCGTTCAACTCGACCGTGTTCGGAATGGAAATGCTATTGCTCATGGCGATTCCTTGCCAGCCTCGCGGGTCGTCATCCTGTGCAAGTCCGTTATAACCCACCCCGCACCGAATGTCGCAGAATGATTTTTCGCCGTCCTCATCATTCGTGACCATCACCTCATCCTACCGCGCCGGGCTCGGGCGGCGATGACCGAGAGAATGATGATAAACGCCTTATCGCAGCTAACGTAGTTCTAGCGGTTGCGCTTGCCGCCTGGGAGAGTGTACGTTGCCGACGACTCGATTCGACATGCGATTGTTCGTGCCGTTCATCTGCGGCGTTGCATTGTATTCATCCGCGGCATTAGGGGC
>JAQGHP010000370.1 GCA_028288775.1 Phycisphaerales bacterium
GCAAGTCCACCACCATCAAGATCCTCGCCACCCTCCTCCAGCCCACCTGGGGCGAGGCGCGCGTCTGCGATTACGTCGTCGGATACCAGTCGCGCCAAATCCGCCCGCTCATCGGCTACGTGCCCGACTACTTCGGCGCGTACGAAGACATGGTGGTGCAGGAATACCTGGAATTCTTCGCCGCGGCGTACGGCATCAACGGGCTGGCCCGCACCAAGATCGTCAACGACGTGCTGGAGCTGACCGACCTGTCGTACAAGAAAGACTCCCCGGTAGACGGCCTTTCCCGCGGCATGAAGCAGCGCCTTTCCATCGGCCGCGTGCTGGTGCATGACCCCAAGGTGCTGCTGCTCGATGAGCCCGCCGGCAACCTCGACCCCCGTGCCCGCATCGAGATGCGCGAGCTGCTCAAGGAATTGCAGCGCCGCGAAAAGACGATCCTCATCAGCTCCCACATCCTGCCCGAGCTGGCCGACTTGTGTAACAAGGTCGGCATCATCGAGCAGGGCGAATTGATCTACAGCGGCCCCGTCGCCGACATCGTCAAGCGCGCCAAGACCGGCACGGTCCTGCACGTTGGCGTCGCCGAGAACCAGGACTTGGCCGCCGCGTTGCTTAGCCAGGACCCGAACGTAGCGAACGTCAATGCCAACAACGGCTACATGGAAGTTGCCTTGAAAGACGGGGTCAACGATTTCAGTTTCGTCCCGCAACGATTGCTGAGCGCAGGCTACAGACTGACGCTGCTCAAGGAAGAAGAGGTAAATCTCGAAACCGCGTTCATGCGCCTGACGAAAGGCATGGTCCAGTAGATGCTGGATTTGTGATCTCCCAATCGCAAATCGGCAATCGCAAATCGCAAATCCCTATGCTCGGAATCGCTGAATACTTCTGGCGCCTCATTCCTGCGAACCCCATTCTTCTGCGCGTAGTGCAGATGAACGGCAAGCGGCAGCGCGACCTGTTCATCCGCTGCGGCTACCTCGGGCTGCTTATCGGCGTCGTCATCTTTTCCCTGATGACCGGCAGCACCAGCAGCGGCAACCTCTCCGAGCTGGCCAAGACCAGCGCCAACCTCTTCCAGACCCTCAGCTATTGCCAGCTCGCCCTCGTCGCCCTGCTCGCCCCGATCTTCACCGCCGGGGCCATCACGCAGGAGAAGGACAGCCAGACTTACGACATCCTCCTGGCCACCCCGCTGACCAACGGGCAGATTGTTCTGGGCTCGCTGCTCTCGCGATTGTTTTTCGTCATCGCCCTGCTCATCAGCGGCATCCCGGTCTTCTCGATCACGCAGATCTTCGGCGGCGTCGCGATCAGCGCGATCGTGCAGTCATTCCTCATTGCCGCGGGAACGGCATTCGCCACCGGCGCGCTGGCGATGGCGATTGCCGTGTTCAAGGTCGGCACCCGCCGGACCATTTTCAGCTTCTACCTGTTCATCGTGATTTACATGGTCGGCACGTTCGTGCTCGATCAGGTTCCGTACTTCAAGATTTCCACGGTCAACGCGACCGAGCTGTCGAAGACGAGCTGGCTGACGGGCATCAACCCGTTCCTGGCGCTTCGGACGATTTTTCATGAGTCCGCGTATTCGCCCCCCCTGGCCGCGGACTTGCCAAAGGAATTGTCCGGCTGGCCATGGGCCTGGTACCTGACGAACCCCGCGAGCTTCTACACGACGTTCATGTTCGTCCTGAGCTTCGTGCTGATCTCCCCGTCCATCCTGATGCTCCGCCGGCTGGCGCAATCCACGACGTCGCTGCAGACGCACATCATGCAGCGTCTGGGGATCACCCGCGGCGACCGCACCCGCAAGCCGCGCGTTGTCTGGAGCAACCCGATAGCCTGGCGCGAGGCCCGCACCAAGGCCTCGGCCGCCCGCGCCTCGGTGCTCCGCTACGGCTTCATCGCCGCCGGCCTGGTCGGTGCGGTGGTCATCGCCGCCCTGTATGGCACGCGCCAGGCCCCGACGTTCGCCAGCACCATTGACGGCAATTCCTACAATCCCGACACCAGACAACTTTCCGTCTACACGGGCGCAGAAGTAAAGACACTCCTGCTCACCCCGCAGACCACGATCCTTTACACGGATCCGCAAGTTGCCAAAGGGGAGGACAAGAAAGACAAGACGCCGATTACCGACCAGGCCGATTTCCTTTCGCGCCTGTCGACCGAGTCGCTGTCGGTGCAGGCCGAGCCCAACGCCGGCACCGGAGCGACTTACTGGGTCAAGCTCGACGTCCATCGCACCGGCCGGCGGCTCAGCGCCGCCGAGGCGCGGACCGCGCTGCTGGGCGTGACGACGATCGAATTCGCCGTGATCCTTCTAATCGTTACCAACGCCGCGGCGTCCACCGTCACGCGCGAAAAAGAGGACGGCACGCTGGACCTGCTGCTGACGACTCCGATCACCAGCCGCTATTACATCTGGGGCAAGCTGCGCGGGCTCGTGAGCTTCGTGCTCCCGCTGGTGGCGGTGCCGGTGGCGAGCGCGTTGATCTTCGTCGTCTACGACTGCGTCCGCCGATTCAGCAACTGGAGCGACCCGGGCTTCCAATGGATCGTCCTCCCCGAGTCGGTGCTGCTGCTGCCGGGGATGCTAGTGATCGTGGTCGCCTTCGCGGCAATCCTGGGGATGCAGATGTCGCTCCGCTGCCGCAAGACCGTGGTGGCGGTGATGAGCAGCGTGGGGATCGTGGTGGGCGCGTGCGCCGCGCTGGGCTGGTGCGGCTACTCGATCCTGCAGTCGAGAAACATGGAGTACGCCGGCCTGGTCTCGGCGGGTTTCAGTCCCTTCACCCTCCTGACCGTTTTGATCGACCCGTACACCTTCGCCGGCGACCTATTCGCCGGAGAAAGCGCCATAGGCAGCCGTATCTTCATCTTCGTAGTCTGCTGGATCGGCGTAGCCGCCTACACGGCAGTCGTCTGGACGATGTACAAATCCATGGTCAAGAACTTCGACATGACCATCCGCAAGCAGTCGCGGTAACCGGCGGCCTACCCCTCTTTCTCCCTCTCCCGGTACGCGGGGAGAGGGCGGGGTGAGGGTTTTCCGCGGAGCGACATCTTCGAAATTTTCCGGCTAGGAGCATGGTCGTGCGAACCCCCCGCGACAATGATCGACGCCTGCTTCGATTCGCCAAGGAACTGCGGGAATCCTCGACGGACGCCGAACGCAAGCTTTGGTCGCTCCTCCGCGGTCGCAAGCTCGCCGGTTTCAAGTTCCGTCGCCAATACCCCGTCGGCGGCTACATTCTTGACTTTTATTGCATTCGCGCCAACCTGGCTCTCGAACTCGATGGGGGCCAGCATTCGCAACCCGATGCGGTCGCGTATGACCTCCGACGCACTCAATGCCTGGCGGAGTTGGGCGTGCGAGTCCTCCGGTTTTGGGACCATGACGTGCTCAAGGATCCTGACGCGGTGACAAATACCGTGTTTCGAGTATTGTCGGAAGTGGATAACGACGTTTGATCTGACCCCGCCGCATGTACCGAACACACTCAGGCAAGCGATGTCGTGCGAAGAGACCTTCTCCCTCTCCCGGTACGCCGGGAGAGGGCAGGGGTGAGGGTTCTTAACGGCACTCGCAAAAACCCTCACCCTAACCCTCTCCCGGCGTACCGGGAGAGGGAACAGTGGGCGATTCTCAAATTTGCAATTTATTGGACGCGGCCCGAAACCCTTTCTTTTTGGCTATGGGTATTCTACTGTTCACTGGGTCACCAACCCCACCGCGCTATGGACCAAAAAACCGACCACCTCATCCCAGGCCCTCAGGGCCATTCCAAGTTCTGGCAGAACGCGCATCTGTATTTCGACCGCGTCTATGCCACCATGAATCTCGACCCGCTCTGGCGGGCCGTGCTCTCCACGCCCAAGCGCGTCCTTACCGTCTCCTGTCCCGTCAAGATGGACAACGGCGGCATTCAGGTCTTCACCGGCTACCGCGCGCAGCACAACAACGCCCGCGGCCCCTTCAAGGGCGGCATCCGCTACGACGACGCCGTCAACATGGACGAGGTCATGGCGCTGGCCATGCTCCAGACGTGGAAAAATGCGCTCGTCGATCTCCCCTACGGCGGCGCGAAGGGCGGCGTGGTCTGCGACCCGCGCAAGCTTTCGATGGGCGAGAAGGAGCGGCTTACTCGCCGCTATACCAGCGAGATCATGCCCATCATCGGCCCGATGCAGGACATCCCCGCGCCCGACGCCGGCACGGACGGGCAGATCATGGCGTGGGTGCTCGACACCTATTCAATGATGGTCGGCCAGCAGTCGCTGGGCGTGGTGACGGGCAAGCCCGTGACGCTCGGCGGGTCGGTCGGGCGTGAAGAAGCCACCGGCCGCGGGGTCATGAACATCCTCCGCAAGTTCCTCGCCACGCAGAACAAGAAGCTTGAAGAGGTGCGGATCGCGATTCAGGGCTTCGGCAACGTCGGCTCCCACGCCGCCCGGCTGCTCGCCGAGCGCGGCGCGACCATCGTCGCCATCAGCGCCAAGGAAGGCGGCTTGTACGATGAAAGCGGCATCGACATCGAAGCCGCCACGCGCTATTACAAAGAAAACGGCGTGCTCACCGACTTCCCCGGCGCGGACGCCGTCAGCAACGAAGAGGTGCTCACCTGCGAGTGCGACGTGTTGATCCCCGCCGCCATGGAAAGCACGATCGACGCCACCGTCGCGCCGCACATCAAGGCCCGCATCGTGTGTGAAGGCGCCAACGGCCCCACCACGCCCGAGGCGGACGAAATCCTCCGCGACAACGGCGTCACCGTCCTCCCCGATATCCTCGCCAATGCCGGCGGCGTCACGGTCAGCTACTTCGAATGGGTGCAGGGGCTGGAAAACTTCTTCTGGGACATCCAGAAGGTGCAGGATGAACTGCAGCGCGTGATGGAACGCGCGTTCGATCAGGTCAATGCCAAGGCCGATGAGGCGGACTGCGACTATCGCACCGCCGCGTATACGATCGCGATTAGCCGCGTGGCGGAAGCGAGTCGGCTGCGGGGGTTGTTCCCGTGATTGGAGATTTCAGATTTGAAATTTCAAATCCGGCACTTGAGATTTGAGATTTGAGATTTGAGATTCCTAATCCCCGCCCCGTTCACTCCGCCGGCTTCGCATCGCCATCCGATTTTGCCGCCCCGCCCACCATACAATTAATCCTCGGGTCCGGGATGAACGCCGGCTCCGCCTTCTCAAGCGTGATGGGCACGGTCATCGGGATCGTCCCCTTCGGCGGCTTGCCCTTGGGCGGCCCGACCGTCGTGCTCCCCACGCGCATCAGCGTCGCCCCGTCCACGCCGTCCACCCGCCACTTCGCGTACCAGATGCCGGCGGTCTGCGGGCGGATTTGCCGCAGTTGCACCAGAATCTCCGTCCCCTCGGGCGCGTCCGATGGCTTGTCCTTGGGCATCACGATCGCGGTCTGCACGTGCTCCGTCGGCAGCTTCTCCCAGGTCTTCTTCTCGCGGTCGTAATGCCACATCTCCATCAACTCGAACCACCCGCGCTCGCGGATGTTCTTGTCGTCGATGCGCAGCGACCATTCGCCCGTGTCCTCTTCGCCGTAAAAGAGCACCACGGTCTCCCAATGCTCGCGCGCCTTCTGGTCGGCGGAAGGTTTGGGCGGCGCGTCCGCCTTGGCTGGAGCATCCGCCTTCGCGGGCGCGTCCGAATCCGCCGCCGGCTCGGCGGACCACGCCGGGACGGAGAGCGCGAGGGCTGCCGCCAGGATTGCCCCCGTGCCAAGGCCGGCGCGCGACAAAAATTGATACGCCATCCCAAACTCCTTGCAGCACAAACATCCACTAAATGACCGTGCGTGCTTCTGCGCTTGTGGTGCAGTCTTTCAGGCTGCAAAAGCAGGCTGAAAGGCTGCACCACAATTTACCTATCGTGCATGGCCAGTTACTACTCCGATCCGCCGAAGTTGCATCGGCCAAAAAGGGTTGGCCGTGGAAATTCTGTCGGGCCGCCGCGTCAGGATGCCTCGCGTACTGCCGGTTTATCTTACCGCAAGCCCGCCGCTTTGGGCACGAAATTTAGCCGGGCGCGGACATGCCCTATACTTCCTGCATGAACCGCGCCTTTCAAATCCTCGTGACGCTCGCCTGGGGCCTTTGGTTCGGCGGGCTTGTCATGCTGTTTATTT
>JAQGHP010000384.1 GCA_028288775.1 Phycisphaerales bacterium
TCCCCGTTAAAATCCGCGACCGCCAGCGACCGCGGGTCCGTGACGTTGAGATCTTGGGGAGGCAGAAAAGTGCCATCGCCCGCATTGAGCACGACCCGCACGACGTTACCGCTGGGGCTAAGAGTGATGAGATCGGGCTTGCCGTCGCCGTTGAGGTCCGCCGACGTGATTGTTGCCGCCGAACTGCCATGGAACTGGGCGGGGAGAAAAGTGGGAGTAACGCCCGCCGAGAGACAAATCCGGTCCTCGAGTTGTTCGACCGCCCGGGCCGCCGCCCGCACAAGTGATTGCTTGCCGTTCCCAGTTTTTTTTCGTGAGTGTGCAGCGCAAAAAGAGAAGAAAGAAGCAAACAAGCCCAGGGGCGATGGCATGGTCCAACTCCGGCACGCGCGGGCACGCGAAGAGGCAAGAGAAAGGACGCCCGCGGTGACGGTAAGGGGAACCCGTCCGTGGGAAAAGAGCCACCGCACGCCCTGCGCACCGGCCCGCCGTTCGGTGGCCCGCGCAGACTACCGGCCCCTGCGTTGACTGTCCAGCAGACCTACTGTGGCGGCTGAGACGGTCGTCCTCCGCCCGCATCCCCCACCCTACCCTGGCCGCCGGGGCCACGAGGGCCGGGGCCGCGCATTTCCTGTAGCTGCTGCTTCTGTTCATCGCTCAGAATTTTGGCGAGCTTCGCGTCGACGTCCTTCTGAAGGTCGTCAATCTGTTTGGCCTGTTCGGACGTGAGATTCAACCGATCACGAAGGAAAGGCGGCAGAATCTGGCCCGGCCGTGGCGGGCCTCCGAATCCGCGAGGGCCGCCGGGCCCCGGTCGCTGTCCGCCGGGACCATTGGCTCCGGGGCCACCGGGGCCACCCGGCCCACGATCATCGGGGCCGCCCGGACCGTCATCGTCCGGACCGCCCGGGCCTCGGTCGTCGGGCCCGCCCGGGCCGCGCCGTGTATTTCCCCTTGGCGCGTCCGCGTCGAGCTTTGCCGCGAGCGCCGTCAATTCTTCCTTCGTGACAACCCCGTCTTTGTTGGCATCTGCCTGATCGAAGAGCCGGAGCAGGCGCGCATCGGTCACCTCGTCACGCGTGAGCTTGCCGTCCTTCTTCTTGTTGAAGGCCATCATCCGCGTGACGACGGAAGAATTGCTGAAGTCCTTCGGCTGAGCCGTGCTTGATGCGTCTCCGGGCCTTGCAGGCGGGTTGAGCGAACGCGCGAGGCGTCATCGCCGCGGCACAGAGAATGACCGTAAGGGCCGTGATTGATTTCCACATGGTTGTTCCTATTTAATCGTGTTCGCCGACTGCATGACAATTTCGGCGGGGCGCTTTCTCCCTCCACCGGTATTCCGGGCAAGGCCCGGGGTGGGGGCGAGAAGGTGCAAAGGTTCGAGGGTTGAAGCGTTCAAGAGTTCATGCCCTTGAACCATTGAACCCTTCAACCTTTGAACTCTTTTGCCCTCCCCCGGAGTACCGATGGAGGGAACTGAAGACAAACCGCCGGCATGGTCACGCGCCGGTGAGCCCTGCCCGCTGCGAGTTCAATGGTCGCCATCCGCATCGGCGGGCGTGCGGCCGATCACCACATCGAACCGGGCCGAAAGCTCGCCGACTTTCGAATCCTTGATCGGAACGAAGTCTGCGGTAACCAGCTCGCGATCGACCGGATCCCTGACGTCCATATAAATTCCGTCGCGCTTATTGCCCGCGAACCCGCTTACGAAAATCTGGCTCGTGAGCAGTTCCCTGCCGCCCTTCTTGATCTTGAAATGGATGTGAGCAGCGGGCCTGCCGGGGTATGCCACGGGCTTAATCGTGCGGAAGCGGTACTCGCCCGTCGAGGCGGTAGTGAATCGGCCGAACCCCTGGAAGTTCTTGTCCTGCTGGTCTTTCTTGGGAATGCTGTCGGAAGTGTGCAGATAAACCTGGTGCGCGTCGCACTGCCAGATTTCGATTTCGGCATTCTTAATGGGGTCGCCGTTGATGTCGAGGATACGCCCGGTGAGGTGCGTGATTTCGCCGACGGCGGGCGTGAGCGAGTCGCCGATGATGATCAGGTCGTTGTCCTGATCGAGCGGGAGCTTGTCCGGATAAAACGGTCCTTCGGTCATCCGGGGCGTGCGCGCCAACTGCTCGGCGAACACGCCGGGCGTGAAGAGCGCGAGCGCCCCTACGGCCAGTCCGCCGCATAGGAGGCTGCGACGGCTAAGCTTTGTTTCAATTCCGATCATCGATTGGTCTCCTCATTTTCGCGGACTTGTGCCCGGTTAATTACTTCTGCCATTTCGCGCCTTCATCGATCCATTGCTTGATGAGTTTAACCTGATCGTCGCGAAGCGCCTTGAACTCTTCGCCGCGTTTGGCCTTGGGCATGGCCGAGACCTCGTCGTCCCCGGCTTTGGCCGGGCCGGCGAGCAGTTTGTACAGAAGGCTTTCTTCAGCTTTGCCCGGTACGATCGCGACGCCGTGCTTTCCGCCTTTCATCGCGGCTACTTTGTCGTCGAGCCTGAACCCCCCTGCCGGCCCACGGCCCGGTCCGCCCGGCCCGTGTCCCCCGGGACCACCACCCGGCCCACGCGGTCCCGGTCCATCAGGAGCCGCACCAGCCGGGCCGCCTGGGCCTTGGCCCGGACCGCGCGCATCCGGCGCTTTGTGGCATTTCACGCACGATTCCTTAAAAATCGGCTGGATGTCCTTGACGAAATCCACCGCTTTGCCGGCCTTGTCATCCTTCTCTGCCGCCCGCGCGGGGACAAACTGCCCTGCCACCACCACACAGCCCGCCAACCCGATGGACGTAAACAAAGCACGATGTTTCACGGATGCGACGATTGATTTGAATGGGCTCATCGACTGCTCCTACCCTCCCCTAAATCTGCTTTCATATGGCTGACACTTGGGTCGCATCTCAATCCAGCATCCCCATCACAACGAACACGGCTTCCTGCTTCAGATTGATCGCGCCGCGGAGATCATCCTGCGCCTTGGCCAGTTCTTCGCGGGCCTTGGCCTTGGCCTGACGCAGGGCATCGAGCTTCGCCTTCACGTCGTCAGGGGTCGCATCGGGAGAAGCTACCGCATCCTGCAGGGCTTTGACCTTTTCCTGCACCGGCGACAACTGCTGGTCCTGCCCGCCCTGCCCGCCCGGACCGCGGCCGAATCCGAACATGCCGCGGCCTTGCGCATCGCGCTGGAGTTGCTGAACCTTTTCGATCTTTGGCTGAAGCGCGGTCCACTGTTCGTCAGTGACCTCGAGCTGCTGCTTCATCCGGTCCTCGAACATCTTGCGCATCTGGGCGAAGTCCGGCCGACCACCCGGCCCGCCTTGTCCGCCGCCCTGCCCTCCGCCGGCCGGCGGGGCCTGACCAAACGCGGGAGCCGCAACACACGCGATCAACACGACCATTGCAGACAGCATCTTGGATGACATGGCGATCCTTCCGGAGAAATTGGCTTGAGAAGGGCGAATTTGTGCAAAGCCCTGTGCCCCACACCTAATCCGGTCCCTCTCCCTTTCTAGTTGCGCCGGCCGGTCCGCGACCGCCGCGCCGAATCAAAATCACAAGATAGCTTTTACGGATGATCCGATTCCGAACCCTTTCCGGGCCCACCGCCCGAGCCTCCAGCCCCTCCGGGGCCACCGGGGCCACCCGGCCCGGCGCCATGATCGTGGTCATGGTCGCGCCCGAAAACCACACCGTTGAACTTCGCGCCCGCCATCGACTTCCAAACCTCCGCCTGCTGCGGTGAAAGCAGCGCGAGGATCTGCACGACGAATTCTTCACGCTGTGAGCCGTCGCGCGGGCCGGAAAACGGGCCCGGGCCATGGTGCTTGTCGTCCCATTTCGATTGGATTCCGCGGATCGCATCCCTTTGGTCACGCGTCAATGTCAGCGCGTCCACAATCGCGGCGTCGCTAAATGCCTTCGGCCCCTGCAACTGCCAGGCAATTTCGCGCAAGCGCTTGGCCTGCGCCGGAGTCAATACGTCGTTCAAATCCGCATCCGCCTTGCCGGCCATGGCCGAGAACTTCTCCCGCTTTTGCTCGGAAGATAAATCGCGCATCTTGCCCAGTTGCGACATCCACTGGAACGGGTCGGCGCTCAACTGCTGCAGCTTCTGTATTTGCTCCTGCGAAAGCCCCAGCTCTTCGCGGACGGATTGCTGCGACACGAGCATCGTGCGGAAATTGACGCGGAAGTACTCGTCCGTCGCCGCCAATTCCATCAGGAGGCTCGACACCTTCGAGCGCGCCGCGACCAGATCGGCGCCGATCGTCGGGTCGTCCTTGCGCTCTTCCAAAAAGCTCTGGTAATAGACCAGCGCCGCCTCGAGCAGTTCTCGCCGAACCTGATTGAACTCCGGCTTGTTCCCCATCTCTTCGGCCGCGACGCGGGTCACGAAATCCAGTTCATCCCGCGCCTGCTTGTAGCGCTTGTCGGCGCGGGCGCGCTGGATGTTCGCCTCCGTCGCCTTATGTTGCTCGGCCTCGTACGCCGCCGCGGTCTTGCTCTGCGCGTGCGCGATCATCACCGTGCTGACCAGCAACCCGACCGCGATGATGATGAGCATCGCCAACGCCGAAATCGCCAACGGCCTATGCCGCCGCGTCCATTTCACCGCCCGGTCCAAAACTGTCGGCGGCCTGGCGCGAATCGGCTCATCCCGCAAAAACCGTCCCAAATCATCCGCCAGCGCGCGGGCGGTTGGGTACCGTTCGCCGGGATCCTTAGCCCCCGCCTTCGACAAGATCGTCTGCAATTCCGGCGGAATGTTCTTATCAATCGTTCGCGGCGGGCGCGGGTCGGCCGATTCCAGTTCGCGTAACAACTGCTCGCGCGTCTCGCCCTGCAGCGCCCGCTCGAGCGTGAGCAATTCATAAAGCGTCACGCCCAGCGAATAAATGTCCGTCCGTTGATCGAGTACCACCGCCCTGCCGGACGCCTGCTCGGGGCTCATGTAGCGGTACGTTCCCACCATGTCGCCGGTCTGCGTCAATCCGCTGTCGAGATAGAACTGGGCGAGTCCAAAATCCGTCACCCACAAATTCCCGCGAACGTCGAGCAGCAGGTTGGCCGGCTTGATGTCGCGATGCACCACGCCCATCTGGTGCGCGTAATCCAGCGCCTCCGCCGCCTGAAGGCCGAGTCGCGCGACGGCCCGGTAGTAGTTGGACGGCTTGGTCGAGCGGAGCGTGGAGAGGCTTTCCGTGGGATGGGGAACTCGCTCACGCGGCGGCCGGGTAGCGGCGGGGCCGAAGTGGTCGCTGTTGGTATCGACCTTGGTTCCCAGCATCTCATCCGGCATCTCATCTGGTCGGCGAAACCGCGAAGCAGTGGCGTCGAGCGCATCTCCGGTGCCCGGCAGCGCCCGGGCCGCGCGTCCTCCCACAGCCCGCAGTCCGCGGATCACGTCCGAAAGGCTTTGGCCTTCGATCAACTGCATCGCATAAAAGTGCACCGACCGCTCGCATCCAACCGCGTAGACGGGAACGATGTTCGTGTGATGGAGCTGCGCCGCCGCTTGTGCTTCATTTTTGAACCGCTGGAGGTGACGCGAGTCGAGCGCCGCCGCGAACGGCAGGACTTTCACCGCCACCCTGCGGCCGAGCGAAAGCTGCACCGCCTCATACACAACGCCCATCCCCCCGCGCCCGATTTCGCGCACGAGCCGAAAATCCCCCAGCGGGCTCGCCGACGCCAAATCCCCTTCCGGCTGAGGCTGGGACGCTTCAAAACCCGTCCCCGGACCGCTGAATTCCCCGCCCGCGGCGCGCACGAACGCCAGCCCCTGCAAACACGCCGACAATTCCCCGGCGATGTCCGGGTGCCGCGCGAGCAGTTCCTGGCGATTGGGCTTGCGCCCCGCGTCGAGGGCGGCCATGTATTCTTTCACCGCCGCGAGAAGACGGGGATCATCGACCGCGGAAGAATCGAGCGGGCTCTGCGTCGTATCGAGCGGCCGGGCCGTCGAATCATCGTGCGGGGTGTAGTCGGCTGTTTTCATGCCACACCTTCCATAGATTTGCGCAGGCTTGCGAGGGAACGCACCCAGAGTTTTTGAACGCTGTCCTCGCTCCGCGCCATCCGCCGGGCCACTTCGGCGAAGCTCAATCCCTCCAGATGCCGCAGGATAATGACTTCGCGATAATCCTCCGACAGCCGCGCCAGCGCATCGGCCAGCAGCACCGCCTGCTCGCGCCGAGACGCGTGCTGGCTGGGCGTGCTGTACGCCGCCGCCAGCCCCCCATCCTGCGCC
>JAQGHP010000377.1 GCA_028288775.1 Phycisphaerales bacterium
GCCTTTCAGGCGCTTTCGGAAGGCAAGTCGATGACTCGGGCGGCGGCGTGCGCCAAAGTTGATCGGCGGACGGTCCATCGGTGGATGCGCGATGATGAAGATTTCAAGGCGGCGATGGAAGCCTGCCGCGTGGGGACGATGGACCTGGTCCGCCGGCAGCTGCTCGCCGCCGCCCCGCGGGCGGCGGAGAAGGTCGCCGAGGCGACGGCGCAGGGGGACGGGAAGTTCGCCATGGCGCTGCTCAAGGCGCTGGGGGCGTTTGCGGGGAAGCCCGCGCCCGGCGGGGTTTCCATGGATATTGACGAGGAAATCAGGAGGAGAGAGCAGGAAGGAAGGGACTGCGCCGACCCGATCGAGAAGGAATTTCTGGAGGAGCTGGAAAAGCTAGACAGTCGCGAAACGTCCCACCTGGGTCTGATCGTGAGGTTGGGCCGCGAAGCCTTCGCCAGTCGGAAGGCCGAGCTGGACCCCGTCGAGCGTTCGACGCTCGCGGAGGCCGCCCGGGCCAGGGCGGCCCTGGCGGCCAGGGAGTCCGAAGCCGACGATGAGTGATCTTGGGCGATGTCACAGTGAGACATTGGCCATAATTATTATAAGTTAAGTGCTTAAGACGGCTTATGTAAGAAATAAGCAAGAAAGAGACATAAAAATGCAAAAAGCGAGACTATTCGAGACATTCCGAGACCTCGAGTTCTGCACTTTTCACGGTAAAGCCTATAAGGGCGAAAGCAGACCCGTTGAGTGCGCCTCAGAACGACCGGACGGAACCGCCTTGGCTCGTTCCAAATACGCTCTCTCCGGAAAAGTGCAAAAGTCGAGGAGACATTTGGGACATTGCGGGAATGACCGGCGTAATTGCCGGCCCGATCGCGACTTGAATTTCCGCCGATTCTGGATAATTGACTGGAAATTGGGGCAATTTTACCGTACAATACCCTAACTATTCAGGTCAAGGGATTAGGTTGTGACGGCCGATAACGGCTATAATGTTTGCCGACGGACGCCGCTCCTCGAGCGGCACACACACCGGAGGAGGACTAGGGATGGCTCAGTTGTTTGAAGCGTTGCAGGCGCCTCTCGCTAGTTTGGAAGACCCTCGTAAGATGCCAATTGTGAAAGACTTAAACCGGAATAAGGACGCCGGGAAGGGGGATTCGTCTCCCGCCCGGGCTCGACCGCGCGAAACCGCCGAGACCATGGCGACCCGGCAGAAGGACATCGCCGTCAGCGAGTTCTTCGCCAAAAACCGCCACCTGCTCGGCTTCGACAACCCGCGCAAGGCCCTGCTGACCACAGTGAAGGAAGCCGTGGACAACTCGCTGGACGCCTGCGAGGAAGCGGGCATATTGCCCAACGTCGCGGTGGTCATCGAAGACCTTCAGCCCGACCGGCCGGCGAGCGCCAAGCAGTCGCGGTATCGCATCACGGTCGTGGACAATGGGCCGGGGATTATCCGCAAGCAGGTGGAGAACGTATTCGGGCGGCTGCTGTTTGGCTCGAAGTTTCATCGTTTGAAAATGAGCCGGGGGCAGCAGGGCATCGGCATTAGTGCCGCGGGCATGTACGGGCTAATCACTACGGGCAAGCCGATGGTGATTCACACCCGTCCCAACCACAAAAAGCCGGCTCATCACATCGAGCTGGCGATGAACACCAAGACCAACCGTGCCGAAGTGACGGTGGATTTGGAGACGGAAGACTTTCCGCCGCAA
Source organism: Phycisphaerales bacterium (assembly GCA_028288775.1). Taxonomy (GTDB): domain Bacteria; phylum Planctomycetota; class Phycisphaerae; order Tepidisphaerales; family Tepidisphaeraceae; genus RYN-428. Next base: position 1,713 of record JAQGHP010000377.1, read on the forward strand.
CGGCTCAAGGGGCTCAACGGCGGCACGCGCGATCCGGGATTCCTCAACTCCGAAGATTTCATCAGCGGCACCAGCGTGAGCATCGAGCTCGAAGGCCGCTACCAGAAAGGCCGCGGCAGCGTCGATGAGTTCCTGGAACTCACCGCCATCGCCAACCCGCATGCGCGGATTACGTTCGTGCCTCCGAGCCGGGAGAGCGCGGATGAGCAGGAAGATCTGCCGCTGGGCAACGCGGCCAAAGACGCCACGCCCGCCGACGCGTTGACGGACGAGGCCGCGCACGCGGCCCCCGTGGCCGAGGTGACCGCGCCCACCGGGGTCGATCCGACTCTCACGACCATCGAGAAGAATGGAGTCATCTTCTTCCCCAGGGGCACGGATCAGTTGCCTCCCGAGACGAAGGAAATCCAGCCGCACCCCAAGGGCATTGAGCTGGGCATATTGCTGCAGATGCTCAAGGACTACGAGGCGATTAACAAGACGGGCACGCTCTACAACTTCCTGCAGGAGCAGTTCAGCCGGATCAGCCCCACGAAGGCCGCCGAGTTTTGCAAGGCGATCGGGGTACATACCCGCACCAAGTGTGGAGACGTGACGCCCCAGGAGACGGAGAAGCTGTTCAAGGAGTTCGAGGAGGCCAAGCTCCCGGCCCCGCCCACGGATTGCCTGGCGCCGATCGGCGTGCGTCAATTGCTTGCGGGATTGCTCAAGGGGGTGAAGGCCGAGTTCTACGCGGCCAGCAGCCGCGAGCCGGCGGTTTACCGCGGCCGGCCGTTCCAGATCGAGGCGGCGATCGCCTTCGGGGGCGAGCTGCCCTCCAACGATTCGGCCCGCGTCATCCGCTTCGCCAACCGCGTCCCGCTGCTCTTCCAGCAGAGCGCGTGCAGCAGCTTTAAGGCGGTGGTTGAGACCGGCTGGCGCAACTACAACCTCAGCCAGCCCCGGGGCAGCCTGCCCGGCGGGCCGCTGGTCATCATGATCCACATGGCCAGCGTCTGGGTGCCGTTCACCAGCGAGTCCAAAGAAGCCGTGGCGGATTACGACGAGATCCGCAAGGAGATGAAGCTGGCCCTGATGGAGTGCGGCCGCAAGCTGGGGACGTACCTCCGCAAGCGCCAGAAGATGCAGCGCGAGGCTGCCCGCCGGGACGTGTTCGAGCGCTACATCGGCGAGATCGCCAAGGCGATCAACGCCATCAACGGTACGGACACCAAGAAGCTTTACGACATCCTGCTGGCCGAAGCGAAGCGGCGGACCGCCGTCGCGGATGCCCAGCTCGACGAGGAAGGCCGCACGCTCAAGAAGGACGAGCACGAGGACCTGAAGGAAGACGAGGGCGTGGTGATGGTCGAGAGCCGGGCGGCGCATTTGAAGGAAGCCGAGGCAGAAACATCAGCCGGGGAGGCACCCGCGGCGACGGAGTCGTCCGAATCCGAGGGCGACATCGTGCGATTGAACGGTAAGCCGAAGAAGGCGAAGAAGAAGCCGTCGAATGAGGATCGAGGATTATTTTAGACGGGTGGACCTCCGGTCCCCTCTCCCTCGTACTCGGGGGAGAGGGTTAGGGTGAGGGGCTGGGAACGCATGATAAATGAGGAGTGAACCGTGACGGGAGAACTCCTCGTCACGGTTCACTCATCACTCGTCACTCGCAATTCCGCCCCCCACCCCTGCCCTCTCCCCCGAGTACGAGGGAGAGGGAGAATGCCGCTGAAGAATCCCATCGAGGAGATTGAGACTTAAACATGGCCAAACAACGCAAAACCGACAACATCACAGCCGCCGAGGTGAGCCGGATCAACAAGCGGATTCAGGAGCGCGACAAGGTCACGCTCGGGAAGATCGTGGATCTGGCGGACGGCGTTTCCAACTCCGCATTCAAGGGGAAGGACATCTCCGTCGCCATCCCCGCGCGCACGCGGTCCAATACCCTTTGGAACAAAAAA
>JAQGHP010000445.1 GCA_028288775.1 Phycisphaerales bacterium
CATCCAGGCCGGCAAGATCAACGCGAAGGATTTGCTCCCGCAGCAATGGCAATCCCTGACCGCCAGCCCCGACCCGCAGCTCGCCAGCCGCGCCCAGGCGGTGCAAAAATCGGCCGGCGGCGCGCCCTCCGCCGACCGCGCTGAGATCGTCAAGAAGTTCATCCACCTAGCCGACCAGGCGGGCGACGCCGCCAAGGGCAAGATCGTCTTCGAGAAAAACTGCATGGTCTGCCATGCCCTGGAAGGCCGCGGCGGCCAGGTCGGCCCCGAACTCAATGGCGTCGGCGCCCGCCCCCGCTCCGACATCCTCATGCAAATCCTCGATCCCAACCGCTCGGTCGAAGGCACCTACCGCCAGTGGATCATCAAGACCAAAGACGACGTAATTGCCGGCCGCATCTTCGCCGAGAGCAAAACGAGCATCGAACTCCTCGACCCCGCGGGGATGAAACATGTCATCCCCCGCGAGGATATCGTGGTGCTCAAGGCGACGGACAAGGGCGTGATGCCCGAGGGTTTGGAAGCGATCGGGCCGCAGGATTTGACGGATTTGCTGGAGTATCTGGCGACGAGCAAGGTGAAGCGGTGAGGGCGCGCCCGGGACGCTTCGCGACCGCGCGACGACGCTATGGTTAGTGCGGGGGCTTCCCGAGATGCTCGAGCGCTTTGAGAAAAGCCACCGGGTCCAGCACTTCCAGTGGATGGGTCTGTTGACGGAACTGCTTGTGCAAAAGTGAATGCCCGGCCATCAATGAAAGTAGGTCTTTGTCGCGCGTGATCAGAAAATCCGCCTTGGCGGTTGCGGCCAGGTCGATGTATGGCTCACCGTTGCGACCCGCGACGTCGCGGATGTTTTTGAGTGGCCTCCCGAGCGCGCTCGACAATCCCGTCAAGTTGCGTTTCGGTTACTGCGGCCTTTCTGAAATCTTCGCGCACCGGGCGAAGGATCTCATCAAAGGACTTGTCGCTGAGAAGTTCCCGCTCGATGAGCGACCGCACATACTCCGGCGCAGTTGTGCCCGCCGCCCGCGCCTTTTTCTTAATGGCCTTCAAATGGGCTGGCTTCAGCCCAATGTCTTGGAGCAATAGTGAGGTCATAGTGAAAGTATATCATCGATCGCCCAGTTAGGTTACCCGGTATGGAGCGGTGGGCAGCGTAATTGGGCGCGCCACGCGGCACACTCGCCGCCATCAATACCGCACGGACCCGTGTCACATCATGCCGCCGGGCGGGAACTTATCCTGGCGACATTTCGATTCAATGCCGCCGTCCGTCTACCAGAGTCACTTGATGCCCAACATGCCAGCCCCCATCACCGCCCCCGGCTACCGCCAGCTCATCCCGCTGCCGTTCCCGGGCAGCTCGCTCGCCTGGTCGCGGCGGGATCCTCTCGGCTTTCTCTCCGACGCCGCGAAGCGGTTTGGGCCGGTGTTTCGCCATCGCGTGGGGCCGTTGGTGTTTCATCTCGTCAGTGAGCCGGAGCACGTCAAGCACGTGCTTCAGGACAACTACCGCAACTATCCGCGAAGCTGGCTCTACCGTTTTACCAGGCTTGTTGGCGGCGACGGACTGGTTTCCACCGAAGGCGACGTCTGGCGACGACAGCGGCGGATGGCTCGCGCCGGGAGCGCGGGTGGAAATCGGGCCGATGGTCTCGTTGCGGCCGCGCTGGGGCGTGCCGGTGATTGTCGAGCGGCAGCGGCACGCGACGCCGACATGAGCCGCGACAGCGGGTATTGCCGTCGGGTCAGCAAGTCGGATTCGACGGGATCGGTCGCCAGAAAGTAAAGCAATTTCCTCTCGCATCATCCGGCTGCATGCATTAATATTTGCCATCAGTTCGCTCGCTGCACTTCACCTTCGCTTTATCAACAGTGGCATTCCGATGCGGGTCGCAAGGTCACGTGAGGTGCATCCAATGTCGGGGAAGGATTCCGCAAAACGGGTGTGGGTTCCGCAGGAGCGGTGGGCGTTAACCCGGCGCGGTCGCATTGAACTGGGCGCCGCGGCGATCTTCGTACTCGCCAACGCGCTGTTGCCGTTCATCGTCACTGACCTCTATCCCATCACCAGCACCGGAATGTTCCGTGATTCTCCCCGGCGGATTTGTTCCTACCGGGTGTTTGCGCCGGACGGGCGCGAACTCGTTCCCGATGATTTTTCATTGCAGATGAACTACCAGGCCAACCCGCCGCATGTCGGCTTCGGTTACGAACCGCCGCCGACGGTCGGGGAGGTGGATGAGGTGAAGACGGAGGTCCAGGTCGCCGACTGGGTGCGCGTGCGGCTGCGGCGGTTCCCGAAGCTGGCGTACGTGGACGTCGTCCAGACCGTCATCGGGCGGGTGGATGATTCGCGGGTCGGCGTGGTGCAGGAGCGGCGGTGGCGCGTGAACAATTCCTCCATTGGCCCGACAACGGAACCGATTCGATGAGACACTCCACCGGCAATTTCATTTCCCGGCTGGGCGACAGGCAGTTGCCGCATTACGGGCAGATCGTGTTGCTCGCGTTGCTGCTCATGGCGGCGCTGGAGACGCGGCATATCACCAACGAATTCTCGCGCGACCAGCGCGCGCAGGCGAATCGGGAGCAGGAGATCCACCTGGCCACAGTTATGGCGTTTCTTCCCGCGCCGGTCCGCCATTCCGAGCGCACCATTGCCGTCTTCGCGTACGCCTTCTATGTTTCCGCGGCGCTGTGGGCGTTGCAACTGGGCATCCCATGGACGCCATGGGGCGCGGCGGTGGCATTTACGGGCGTGATGGCGGTTCATTTCGAAAACATGAACTGGCTCACCCACGCGACGCATGCCGAGAACATGCTCTTGATCCTCTATGCGATGTGGTACACGGCTTACGGACGCGAGATCCGCGAGGCTTTGCGGGCGGGCAGATTTTGGACTACTCCCCTGTACCCCCGGTGGGTATTCACGGCGGGCGTCGCATACCTCTGCATCTTTTACACCAACGCCGGCCTGAACAAGCTCATCGTCAGCGGCCCGTCCTGGGCGAACGGCACGCCGCTGCAATTGTGGGCCGCGGCCATGGGAAACGCACGGTCGTTCGCCGGAAGCCTCATCGTGTCACACCGCGCCGTGGCGGCGGGGCTGCAAATCGTCACCCTCGTTGCGGAGACCGGCGCGGTACTGGCCATCGTGTTTCCGCGGTTGCGGGTCCTCTTTGGTTTGGCTCTGATCGCCTTCCACCTGGGCAGCATGCGCCTCTTCGGCTACCGGTTCGAAGCCAACGCGGTCATTCTCGCACTGCTGCTGTTTCCGCTCGATCGATGGATCACGCAGTCGGCCGTTCGCAAATGCGAAAGGACGCGCTCGGGGCGATCCATTCCCCTCGACGCGGGCCCATTTGGACGGGCGCTCCGCGCGCGGTTCGACGTGTTCGGGGGGCGCGGGGAGGCGGAAACGAAATCACCCGACCGGATGGGTGTCGCCTGACACGGAGAAAATCGCCTACTTTCCGGACTTCGCCGCGTCCCTGCGGCGGGCGAGGTCTTCGCGCAGGAAACCCTTGAACGTCGGCAGCCCGTGCTGGTCCCATGCCGCTTCAATCCTCTGGGACATGGATTGATTCTCGCGCGAAAGCTGCGCGAACGCGGCGGTCTCGGGGGAATCCGGGGCGGGCTGGACGTGGCGGTCGTGGGTGTCGGCGCGGAAAAGGGGACGACTGCCGTCCGGGGCGCGCTCGATCACCAGCTTCATGTGCGGGTAGAAGTAATTCCCCAGCCTCAAACTGAGCTTCGTTGGGCTCGCGGGGGGCAGGCGCTCGAACGACGGACTGGCGTAGAGCGACTCGGGCAGGGCGGCGCGCAGGGATTCCAGCCGCGACCGCACCGCGGTCGGCGGAGAAGCCGGGTAGGCGATCGACAGATACAAATCGATCGCCCTCCAGAGGTCGGCGGGATCGGGCGGTTGCCAAATCATTCAAATTCTCCTGATCCGTATTCGACGATCCGCCGTATAATATTAATCGGTACGACGGGGC
>JAQGHP010000472.1 GCA_028288775.1 Phycisphaerales bacterium
CCCTCCCCCGGCGTACCGGAGGAGGGGAAAGGCAGGCCGCAAAAAAGGTGTCAATTCGCCCAAGATGTCACGGAGCCGGAGTCGCATGGGATCACGTCGAGCTTGGGTCATTATCGGGTTGCTGGTGCTGTCGCTCTCGACGGCCTTCTCTTTCGCGCAGCCCACCGCGCAACAAATCGATGACGCCGTGATGCAGCTTGGCGACCCGAGCCCGCAGGTGCGCGAGCAGGTGGCCAAACTTCTACTCGACGCCGGAGATGCCGCCGACGCTGCCCTGCGTGCCGCTTCGCGCGGGGACGACCCGGAGGTCGCGGCCCGCGCGCGGGAGATCCTCCGGCGGGCCGCGCCATCGCCGACGGCCTCGCCCGCACCGGAAACAGACGCCGCCGCCCGCTACCGCAGCGCCGGCATCGCCGCCCGGCGGCGCATGGTTACCGAGCTGAGCAATCAGCGCGAATTCGCATCGCTCGCCCGGCTATGGGGCGTGGAAGCCGATGCGCAGGTGCGGGCGGCGATCTTTCAGGAGCTGCTCAAGAACCCGGCCGCGTCGGCGGGCGCATTCCTCGCGGACGGGAACGTCGCCACCGCCGAGCTTCTGCTGGAGGCGGCGGTGGAGGGCAACGCCCAGGACGCCGCCCACAGCTACGCGGCCTACTTTCTGTGCCGGGGAAAAATCGATGAGGCCCTCGCCCGCTGGGCCGCCCGGGGCGGCAAGCAGCCGCCCGATCCGGGGGCGCAGGAAGTGCTCGCGACACTGCACCGGGCCAGGGGCGACTCCGATGCCGCCCGGAAATTCGCCGAGGCGGCGGACGATTCCGCGCTGCTGGACGAAGTCCTTCTCACCGCCGGCGACTGGCCACGCCTCGCCGCGGAAATGCGCCGGCAGGTCACCACCCCGCGCATCGCCCGCAACCTCACGCCCCTGGCCGCCTGCGACCATTTCGCCGGTGACGAGGCGGCCTTTGCCGGCGACCTCGCGCAGATCACCAAGCTCGCCCGCGTTGCCAACGACACGCACCTCGCCGCCAACACCATGCTGCTTTGCGACCGCCCGGACGACGCCTTGCGGCTGATGACCAGCGTCGGGTTGTGGGGGCCGGCGTACGAGGTGCTCATTGCTCGCGGGCAATACGACGAGGCCGCCGCACTGCTCGCGCAGCACGACGCCGACACCACCGACGACGCCGCGTGGCTGCGGTGCTCCGCCGCCCGCGCGTACGCGCAGCTCGGGGAAAAGAAAAAGTGCCTCGGCCTGATCGCCCGCGTGGAAAAGGACAACGCCGCGGTGGGCGCACCGCGCATTTACGCTTTCCTGGCCGACGCCGAGCGGGCCGCGGGGATGGAGGACAAGGCGTGGAACCATTACTTCGCGGCGGTGTCGGCCCTGCCCCGCCGAATGGACAAGCGGTGGTACGTGGGCCGCGCCTTTTCCGCCGACGAACATGAGGTCGATTGGGCGGACGCGTGGCGCATCATGACGGAGTTAACCGTGACTCCGCGCCGGCAGGACTTCGATCAGTTGCGAAAGGCGGCCGACGGCACGCTGCCGCTGGAGGAACTTCTGAAGCTTACTGACACGGTGGACCTTTCCAACGACGACGTGCAGGCGTGGTCGGGCGTCGTGTGGGAGGCCGCCCGTCGGCTCCGGCAGGCCGGGCAGGAGGATCGCGCCGCGGCGCTACTGGAAAAATCGGCGCAGGCCGCGAAGTCCGGCGACCTGTACGTGCGCCGGGGCGACCTCGCCGCGGAGAAGAAAGATTGGCCCCGCGCCGCCGACTGCTACGAACGCGGCTGGCAGAAGGACCGTCTCAAGGCGCTGCCGCTTTATCTGCAAGGCTGGGCGCTGCAGCGCGGCGGCCGCGTGGCGGCGGGGCGCGAGCGGATCGAACTCGCCCACCTTCTGCCCCTGGGCGACGAGCCGCAGCGGCTGGAGCTGATGAAGGGGCTCACCAGCCGCGGGCTCGACGACGCCGCTGCCCGCGAGGCGGACGTGCTGCTGCGCACGGGCACGTCGTTGTCCGCGGCGGGCGAAGCCGCGTCGCGGGTAGCGGCAGAGCGCGCCATCCGGCAGGGCGATTTCGCCGCCGCGTATCCCATGTTGCAGCGCCTGTTGCTGCATTTTGCGACGGGCAGTTTGTGGCTCCGCGAAGAGTACAGTTACCTGTTCCTGCCGAACACCACCCGCCGAACGCACGCCCGCGCGTTGCTGGCCGCCGGCGACCTGGCCGGGGCGAAGCGCGAGATGGACGCCTGCGCCGAGCTGATGCCCGACGAGATCACCACCGCGATCGAGCTGATCCCCGATCTGGAAAAGCACGGGTACAAGCAGGAGGCGGACGCCCTGTTCGCCCGCGCCCTGGCCCGGCAGCAGGCGCTGTGCGAGCGGTTCCCCGATTCCGCCAATCACCACAACCAGCTCGCCTGGCTCGCCGCCGAGTGCAAGAGGGAACTGGACACGGCCCTGACGCACGCGAAGCGCGCGGTCGAGCTGGACCCCAACCACGCCGCGTACATCGACACGCTGGCCGAGACTTACTTCCAGCGCGGCGAAATTGATGAGGCGGTCGTGCAGATGAAAAAGTGCGTCGCGCTCCAGCCGGACGTCCGCCGAAACCGCACCCAACTGGCCAAGTATGAAGCGGCAAAAGAAAAACGGTGACTTGCCTACGGCACAGCCGCCCCCGGCTGTGAATCCGCCGGGGCGGCCGTGTCACACGTGCCGGGGCACTCCCCTACGGAACCCCGGGCAGGAAATCAGGTCCGGGGTCAGGGGCCGCTTTTACAGTAATCCTGCTATAACGGCTTATGACCCCCTTTTCCGGTCTTTGATTCGCCCGGTCCACCTGTGACCGTGCGAGGCAAGGTGTTTACACCTCGCGCGGCGCGGGAGGAACCAAGTATTTTGATGCGAGCAATACAGAAAGATCCTCGGTCGCGGACCTTGCAACATTCGATGCGGCATATCGACTTAAAAATCGGTAGCCCACAGCCGATGCCTCAGCCCACTTCTTCGCGATACCGCGGTCTGTCTCGAACAAAGTGCCAGCTTCCGTCCAGCATATTTGGGACAGAAGCAATAGATCGGAATCATCCACACACCGCTCTAACGTCTGTTTGGCAAACCAGTCGATCACGGCTTGCGGTCCTTGATCGAAGATGTCATGAACTCCTTTGACCACAGGTTTCTCCAAACAACGAAAACTATCTAGCAAAATTGACGCCGATCTTACTGAACGCGGCTTTTACAGGTGCAGGCACCGGGGAAATTCTAAGGGCTCGGGAAATTCTAAGGGGTCGGGGAAATTCTAAGGGGTCGGGAGTCTTTGATGTAGATACTTCATCAAAGACTCCCGACCCCTTAGAATTTCCCCGACCCCTTAGAATTTCCCGAGCCCTTAGAATTTCCCCGGTGCCTGCACCTGTAAAAGCCGCGTTCAGTAAGATCGGCGTCAATTTT
>JAQGHP010000497.1 GCA_028288775.1 Phycisphaerales bacterium
TCGCAGGTTTGGGTCGATCCTTTGCCGTGGAACCAGATCATGATTTCCGAACCCTCCGCCGGGAGTTGCACCGCAACGCAGGCCCGCCAGATTACCCGAACTGTCGGACACCACCAACGGATTTCAACACGTTGGCGGCAATGACGGTCGCGGTTCAACTGCCGCGGGAAGCGGCACAAAGCTCACAGAGGCCACAAAGAACACGGAGCGAATGAGACCGGGACCAAAAACCGGGGGCAACACTTCGCTTCCGCATCGTGCATTTTGTGTCCTCTATGGACTCTGTGCCCGACCGGATGCGGGCTGACCGATAATGTAGATACCCGCGCCGGCCGGAATCGATGCCGGTTGCGAAATAATCCTGGGTATTGCACGTTAAGGGTTGCAGTGATCACAACCGGCCCGTGCAGTGCGGCGTCGGTGGAGTAGCGGAGATTCACGACACTTATCAGCCGCGTTTTGCGGCGAAGGAACCAGACTATGAAAGCATGGATGACCATTTTGGCGCTGGCCACGATCGTGGGATTCAGCAGCTTTGCCGACGCAAAGGGCGCCGGGAAGAAAGGTGACGGAGGCGTGAAGGGCAAGATCACCGCCCTGACCGGATCGCCCGTTACAAGCTTCACGATGGAAGCCGGCGGGAAGAAGAACCCGCATACGGTGACGGTGACCGTCGGCACGGCGACGATCGAAGGCGGCACGCTCGCCGTGGGGTCGCACGTGTCGGTCGTGGGAACCGAGGACGGCAGCGGGACCATCGCGGCCACCTCGATCAAGATCCACCAGCATAAGGAAAAGAAGAAGGCGGCCTGAGCAGGCAGACGAGGTTGCCGCGATTCGGCGGCAATGACGAACCGATGCCATGAAAATCAACGGCTCCCTCCGCCACCGGCGGAGGGAGCCGGCTTGTTTTGGTGAGTGCGGAGATGCGGTTCACAAGTGTTCATCGTGCGACAAAGTTCTTCCAAACGTGTATTATGTATTCGATGACGAAGTTACGGGCACATTTTGATGGAAGGGTATTAATCCCCGACGATCCCGTCGAATTACCGATGGATCGGCCGCTTGAGATCCACGTCATGCCGCTGGAGAATCCGTCGGAATCACAGGAGATCCCTGGCACGCCGGCCGGTATTTTGGCGGCGCACCGGAAGTCGCCCCGTCTGACTGCTGCGGACGTGGACGAACTCGAGCGATCTATCGCTGATGCAAAATTGCCCGTGAAGGACGACGGGGTCTTTGATGACGGACAGTAGGGAATGCTATTTCTCTTCGACACGAACGCCTTTAGCGATTTGATGCGAGGGGACGCACAGGTGCTTGCTCGGCTAATCGGCCTGCCGAGCACCGATCGCGTCGTAACTTGCGCGATTGTCATGGGCGAGATTTGATATGGAATAGATCGTTTGCCCGATGGAAAGCGTCGTCGCGACCTCGACGCGGCTGCCACCGTAATTGCCGCGGGATTCGTTTGCGAGGCTGTCCCCGCATCCGCAGCCGATCACTACTCGCGCATCAAAATCGCACGCCAGAAAAAGGGGCTCTCGCTCGACGAGGACGATCTTTGGATAGCTGCCACTTCGGCGGCGCTGGGAGCGGTACTCGTCAGCCGCGACACCGATGTGCTGAACATCAGTGGCCTGAAGATAGAGAACTGGGCCGAGTAGGCGAGATAGAAAACGCGAATCTCATTCCGCCTTCACCGGCGGCTTGTACGTCCGCACCGCCGCGATGGCGGGTAGCGCGGTGGGGTCGGCGGCGGTTAGCCTTAGCGTGTGCTTTGTGTTCACAATCCCCTGAACGACGGTGGTCGCGTTCTCCCGCGACACATCCGCGTCCTTGGGCGTCTCGTAGGTCTCCACGAACATCGGAAGCACCTGCCACTTGATCTCGTAGCCATTGGGCAACGGCGGATTGAACCCGCGGAACCAGGCGGCCGGCTCAATCTTTACACGGCCGGATGTGCTCGTGAAAGGTTTGTCGCTCGAGCCCGAACCGTCGGGGCCGGTCTTTGATCCGGTGAGGTCGAAGTCCCACTTCTTCCCATCCGGTGAAACGTTCTTCAGGTTGAGCGTCCAGTCTTCGATCTGGAGCGCGGCAGCGTGATCCACGCGGCTGAGGAACAGCGGAGACCACGGCCCGGGCTGTGGCCGCGTGATGCGGTATGCGCCGCCGAAGGTTGCGGGGCTCTTGCCGTCGATCAAGACACTCGCCTTGACGCCGGGCCGCGCGCCGGGCGCGGGGAGAACGTCAACGCGGTTGCCTTCGAATTCAATTTCCAGCACGCCGTCTTTCCAGTTCGCTTCCTTTCCCGGGGCGTAGACGTGGGCCAGATCGCTGGGCTCTTTAGCCGCCAGCTCGGGGCGATACACCAGGTAGCGGCTGACGAGCTGCGCCATCAGGTAATTGCCATGGGCGTTGAGGTGGACTCCATCCTTCAGCAACGCGGCGGGCTCCAAATGGTTGTCTTTCAGATAATCGAGCCATGCGCTGCGGTTGTCGCAGAGGCCGCAGCCATACTTTTTGGCGATGTCGGGCAGGAGGTGATGGTTCATCAGGTCATCCCACCACATGCCCTTGTCCTGCTTCTCGTCAATCACCGCGGGCGGCCACTTGGTGACGTGGTCGGTCTGCATGAGCACCTCGCACGCCGTGCGCGAGCGGGCGCTCTTGATGATCTGCTCGTACTCCTGGTTCGCGCCGTAGACGTGGAAGATGAGTAGGTCAGGATAGAACGGATAGAGGTCATGCTCGGCGGGGCGGATGAGCAATTGGGAGGCGAACCCGCCGATGGCGCGGTTTTCGATTTCGAGGTCGGCGTTGGGGAACCGCCGCCGCAGGTCCTCGGCGACTTGTTTGCTCCATTCCTGCTCGGTGATCGACTGTCCGTAGAACAACACGCGTACGTGGTTGCGATGCTCGGGGGTGCTGGTGGCGAGAAGCGTCATGGTTCGCTGCACGCCCATTCCAAGTAACGCGGCATCCTTTGCAGGCGCGGGAGCGGGGAAAGCGCCGGCGCGCGCTGGGGTGACTTCGGGGGGCGGGGTTGGCAGGGGATCGCGCGGCGGGGCTTGCTGAGCGCACAATGCGCTGGAGCAAACGAGAATGATTGTGAGCGCGGCACGAATGCCAATACGGTGACTGAGCATGGATTCTCTGGTTCTGCGAGGGGAGTAATGGGATGCGGGATCGGGGGAGAATTGAATGCAAAGTGCAAAACGCAAAATGCAACAAATCAAAATGAGGAGCGGCGGGAGGGTGGACCTTCGGTCCCACCGCTACGCCCTGAGAACAATCCGCTTTATCTCATTTTGGCTTTTGCATTTTGCACTTTGCATTCAATTCTTCTGGCTCCTGGCTTCGCGATATGGTGGACGAGCACGCCCACGCTCACATCACGCTCACTTGCCAGTCCCGTTCATTTCGTCGAGTCGCTTTTGAATGACTTCGTTCGTGAAGCCGTTGTCGGGCTTCTTGGGGTCGAGGTTGGCCATCAGATCATCGGGGGTGAGGGGCTTGGATTGCTCGCCTTCCTTGGGGACGTCCACGTGGGCGATCCAGACGATGGAGTTGAGGATGGTCTTACGGAAATCGTTGCTGCCCCAGTTGAAGTGGAAGTGCCCGCCGGTGCAGCCGAAGCCGCGGCCGTCGTGGGGTCGCTCGGCGACCCAGACGGTGGTCTCGGGGATGTTCTTGCCGATGCCGGCGCGGACGTGGGGGTTGCCGCCGTGGGCGTCGTCCTTGCCTTGGCGGGTGCCATCCGGGGGGACGGCACTGAGGACGGGGGTGACGCCCTGCATGTCGTCACGGAAGCGCATGTGATAGTACCACTCGTCGTTGGTGCTGAACGGCTTGACGCCGCTGGTGACGGGGTGCGTGGGCAGAGTGGTGAAGTCGGCTTTCCAAGTGGGGTTGACGGAGTAGAAGGTCTCGAAGTACCCGCCGATCCATTTCAGGAATTCGGTGCGGCCGTTGGGGTTGTTCTTCTCGTCGCCCGGCTCGACTCCGTAGTGAATGCAGCCGAGGCCGACGCCCTTGTCGACCATCTCGCCCAGTTCCTTGAGATGGCCCAGGGCCATGTGTCCCCCGCCGCCGTCACAGTAGATGACGATCGCCGCGGCATTGTCGAAGGCGCTGGGGTTCTTGGGCCATTCGTACTTGTACACCTCGGCGTAGACCTTGGGCTCGTTCTCATTGAGGCACTTGGCCAACAGCATGCACCCGGCGAAGTGCTCGTGTTGGGCGAAGCCGTGGCTGGGATGTCCGGAGAGGAAGACGATTTTCTTGCGGCCGGAAAGGTCCGCATTCGCCGGCAGACCGGGCCGCTCGGGCTGGGCCGAGGCGTCGGCCGCGAAGGCTGGGGCGGCCAGGCACAGGCCCAGCATGGCGAGAAGTAATCCACGAAAGGTTCGGCGCATCGTTAGCTCCTGTAGGGGAAAGTGGTGTCGCAGATACTACCCGAAACGGATGGGGCTGTTGAGGATGAGTCAGCGGAGCGGGGAAGCGCGTTAGTCGGAAAGTGAAGGCAAAAAAAGAGCCCCGGTGGGGTTGACCGGGGCTGAGGGGCTCTCAACTATTTGGGGGGAAAACGACCGGAGGGGAGGCCGGACGGTTGAGAGTGAGAATACTTTAGCAACCTCTCGGGGGCGTTGCATGAAAGTACCATGAGAGCATTCAAGGAATTACGATCGAACCACAATCGTGCTGAGGAGGATCGTTTCAGCAACCTTTTTGGCGGCGGCTGCGGAGTAGACCAGCCCCGCCGGGGCGGCCCCCTCCAAGCGGTAACGGTCGGGCACGAATACTTCGAATTTCCAGAGCTTGGCGTCGAGATTATATAGCGATACTTCCGCCAGCCGGGTGCCCGCGGAGTCTATGAACTCCACGGCCAAGCCGTCCGCCGTGTCCTGCCATTTGCACTCGTCGTAATACGTCACCATTTGCATGAAGGGAAAGCTACTTGCCTATGCGGCCACAATCAACCGGGAGAGCTATTGCGCGACAGGGCGGATGCCGCTCCGACTAAATGGTTCAAACTGCGCAGTGTGTGGCTGGACCCACCTGCCGATCGGCATACGAATAATTTTTCCCATTGAGGAAATTCCTTACCCCATGCTAGGGTTTTGAGACGTTCGGTTGTTTCCCGTCAGAAGCAGGCGGATATGGCTCAAATTCTGGTAGTTGACGATGATCCAGCCACGTGTCGTGCGCTGGCGGGCCTGTTGCGCCTGGAGGGGCATCGCGCCGACTGCGCCCGTGACGGCCAGGAGGCGTTGCGGTCGCTGGAAGAGCGGGTGCCGGACTTGATCGTGCTCGACATGATGATGCCGCGGGTGGATGGGTTGACCCTGCTGGCGAGAATTCGGGCGGATTCGCGTTTCGCGGCCGTTCCAGTGGTCATCTACACAGCCGTGGACGACGCCCATCGCCGCGAGCAGGCCCGTCGCCTCGACGCGCATTCGTATGTGATCAAGGGCGCGGCATGGCCGGCGTTGTTCGAGAGAATCCTGTGTGCGCTTGCCGCACGGTTCCCCGATCTGCCGGGCACAAGCGGTGCTGGCGCGGGCGCGTGAAATAGATAATCGTAGCCCTACCAATCGAGCACGAGGGCGTCCGCCCCTGTGGACGCGAGCGGCGACATCTCTGAGCTAAACATCGGCGACGGCCCATCCAACGCGGCCAAGTCACGCTCGGTCGACTCGATGAGTTGATCGAACATCGCCACATGGCGGGCAGGACAGACGGCGCGGTTCATGCGGTAATTTTCCAGCCGCATTTCCAGAATGGTTCGGTCGGCTCGTGAGCTCTGCGCGCTTTTGGGTGGTTTGGGTAGGACGCTCTCCATGCCGACATTGTATGGCGTGGGCAGGCGGACGGTAATCCGCCTGCCCCTGAATCGCACCGGCAATTCGGCTTATTTCTCGTTCCTTAGCGCGAAATTCAGGAGACTTTAAACTCCGGACTCCGCCACACCACGTCCAGCCCGGCGACCTTATGCACCGCATTGCGAACGCCCTGCTTCTCGATGCGGTGGCCGAGCCGGCTGTCCTGGGCAATCAATTCGAATTGCAACTTCCGCCCGTCGTCCACGGTCAGGAAGACCCTGGTCGGATGCTCACCCCGCCGCCGTGCTTCGTCGGCAGCGGCCTTGATGCGGTCGATGGTGTTCATGGCCGGATTATATCGCGGGTGCAGGTTTTCCAGTCAAAAATCGGACGGTCCTGTGACACTGTTTGGCCGTGAAGTGAAGTGTTGAACCGCCAAGGCGCCAAGACGCCAAGGGGAAAAGATTTCTTGAGGGATTTGGTTGTTCATCTGGACCATCACAGGTCGCCAGACTCGAGCACGATACCCTGAGCAGTTCTTCCCCTCGGCGTCTTGGCGCCTTGGCGGTTCAAAATTCCCCCCTCATTGCTCAAGCGGGTTGGAATTTTGGGCACGCCTCCGCGCGTTTGCCTATCCGTGGTTCAAATCCGGCTCTTTACCGAAATCGTTCCGCTTGATTGAACACTCAGCCGTCGCCAAGATGTTCCGTTCAAAACCCCGGCGGAGGACAGCGCGTGCGGATCAGCGACGAACATCTCGAGCACCTCATCCAGCACGGCTACGCGGTCGTGCCCAACTTCCTCACGCCCGAAGAACTCGCCGCGGCCCGGCGTAACATGCTCCGGTACGTCCCCACCGCCGAGGAACTCGCCGCCACACCCGAGCGCTATCCCTGGGTCTTTGAAGAAGCCGAACGATTGCAGACCGAGTTCCCGTTCGTGGACGATGCCCTGAACCACATCAGCACGCACCCCGAGCTGATTTCGATGGCCGAGCGCGCCTTGGGCACGCGCAACGTAGTGCTCAGCCAGGCGGCCATCTGGGCCAAGTACGCCGGCACCGGCGACTTCGAGCAGGCCCTGCACCTCGATTACCAAGGCAATACCCTCGTCGTCCCCCGCGACGACGGCGACTACCGCCAGATCAATCTCATCCTCTACTACACCGACGTTGATGACGAAATGGGCCCCACCTGCGTAGTCCCCAGCGAAGCCGCGAAGGACGAGCCGCTCTGGCCCCCCTTCCGCCCCCGGAAAAAGCATCCGGGCCTATACCGCAAGGAAAAGCAAATCCTCGCCAAGTCGGGCACGCTCCTGATCTTTGGCATGCGTACGTTTCACCGCGCCTCGGAGATGACCGCCGACTTTGGCGTGCGGCTATCCCACCACATGATCTGGCGCGCCGCCGGTCACGCCTTCCAGGGCTTTCACCTGTGGTCGCATCTTGGAGAAAAGCCCGAGTTGCAGCGTTTCATCGAATCAACCACCCCCCGCCAGCGCGAGGCGCTGGGCTTCCCTCCGCCTGGGGATGCATATTGGAATGAAGAAACGGTCGAGGCGGTGGCGCTGCGGTACCCGAAGATGGATATTACGCCCTATCGCGAAAGGGCCGCCCGCGCGACGCAAAGTCGTCCGACCTCAACCGTTTAGCCTCTCCGCTTGCGGTGCGCGTTTCGCGTGAGCGAAAGCAGAACGCCCCGCAAGCGGGGCGGCTAAACAAATGCTCAGCCCGCACGGGCTTTGGCCGCGCGAAACGCAGTAAACAAGAGCTCGTTATCAGCGGGCAATTGCGACGCGAAGGTGCGTAAACGAAGGCTTGGATCGAACGGTTTTCGCGGAACTCAAATCTATGCAGGTGAACCTTGAGCCGCCCTGACCGCCGGGGGAGGAGAGTCGGCGGTCGCGTTCCACGTCAGCTTATTAATCAATTCTTCGAGCTTCCCGAAATCGACAGGCTTGAGCAGATGTGCGTCGAACCCGGCATCGAGGCACTGCTGCACCTCGGCGGGCATGCCGTAGGCGCTGAGGGCGATGCTGCGGAAGGTCGCATGTTGCCGCAGTTCGCGGAAGACGTCGATGCCCGATCGGTCGGGCAGGCCGATGTCCGTCAGCAGCAGGTCAAACGCCGACCGCCCCGCTGCGATCGCCGAGGCATAGCACTTGGCGACGGAGACGACGTGCCCGCATGATCGCAGCAGCCTGGCCGTAACGTCGGCGGTGTCTTCGTGGTCTTCCACAAGCAAAATGCGGAGTGACATGATGAAATCCGAAGCCCTTCCTGGCTGATCCCAATACAAAGCTGATCTCAATTCGAAACCATCCCGCACCAAAACTGCGGCTCTGGCGGCATCCTAAATAGCGGCCTCAACCGAAGGGAACGGACAAATTATTGAAGTCGGCTGCCCGCAGAAGTGAACTATATCCGCCGGCGGCCCAATTTCATACCGGCCGCGAGTGATTATCGCGAACAGCGCGCGGTCACCCCTGCTTCAGGCGCTGAACCCTGTTCACCCAATGGCGATCATCGATTCGGCCCGATGCTACGGATTGGCACCGCGGCCAGCATCGCCGCCGCTCCGCGCCCCGGGCTGATCCGGATTGTTCCGATCATCCGAAGGTGGCTCTTCCAGCTCGCGAATCGGCACGACCTCATTAACAGGCCCCGTACGCGGCGGCACGTCCATGCCGGGCGGCTTTTCAATATCCACCTCCGGCGGCGTCAGCGTCGTGTTCAGCGCCTTGATCGGATCCGGCTCCTTCGCAACGGTCTCGGCTTCCTTCTCGGTCCAGTCGGATTTATTGTCTGCCATGACGGACACTCCCGTGTTGATCCCGTCCGGCCCAAGTCGCCAAGACTTGCGCCAAACGCAGTCGCGGCTCAACCTGGAGGATGCAAGGGGAGCGCCAATCGGTGGCAAAGCATAAAGCGCGAGGACGAACTGTGCCGCCGTTTTCTGGCCGGCGGGTTCAGCGGCGCGAGGTTGATACCCTCCCTGCATTTCAGAAATGTGGGCGGAAGGTAGAATCAGGGGATGAAGAATGTGCGGGTATTAGGCTACCGCGGAGCGAGCGATGGTGAACGGAAATATTCCGCCGAGGAACGGGCCGCGAGACGCGATCGTCTGGTTCTGCGCATTGCAATCATCCTGCTTCTGGCGTTTTTTGGATTCATCGTGTTGATATTCATCGTTGGTCAATTCGTAGGACCGTCACCGGGGTAAACAGCGGTTTCCGCGCATGGCCGCGGCTTCAATGGCCTTGCTGCGCGATGCGCTCGGCACCCTCCAAACGCTTCAACCGCTTGAGCCCATGTCCCCGAAAGTCCAACCGCGCATCGTCGCGGCGGAGACGCCTCCGCAGCCATGACCCAGCGTGTAGGGTGGGTGTACTCGCCCACCGTTTGTGCTCGCGGTCGATCCCCCACGTGCTGCATCAGTATTCTTGAAATACGCTTTTCGTTTCACCGCAGTTAAAACAGTAAAACACGTAGATCATCCCGACGTCGCCGAACATCCATGGCTTCTTCGAGGAATCGCGATTCTTTCGATCCATCCAGATCGGATTTCGCGGCGAAACGTGGTCGATTGAATCGATCTGAGCGACGAAGGTCATTTTGGACTCGCATCCGGTGCAGGTCGGCGTGCCATCGTTCAGTTGAATCCAGTCCGGCTCGCCGCCGAGCTTTGTCCGCGTTCCCTGGTTTCGGCGATCGTTTGCATCGACCGCAAATTCTCCCTTCGGAACCCGTTGCAGCGCGACCCTGAACTCGGAAAGCTGCTCCGGCTTCTCATCGGCCTCATCTCGCTCGGTCAGAAACGAACGCCCATTACGTATTTCGTCCGCGGCGATCCTCTCAGCCTCGGAAGCTTCATTCTCCAATGAATCGCCCGGAACCTGAAAAGGGGTCACGAAATGATCGACGATATCTGTCGTTGTCGTGCCGCATTGCCGGCATCCCCATATGACGTTGGTATATGGGTGATGAAAAGCGCTCTGAATGCAATGCGCGCAAACGTACCGATGGGATTCCCGCCACTCGCCCTCGTCAACGGGAAGGGCCAGCATTTGCCTGAAGGTCATCCCGGTCGGCGCTGCGAGCGGATCGCGATCGTAGATCATTGTTCTGACCTTTCCCTTCCCCGCCCTGCTCAATCATCGGAACGCCCCGGCGGACCGATCTCCCGCGGCTTTTGGCCGGGGGCGGGCGGCTTGTGGAAGATGAACAAATAATTAAACCCCCGAAGGAAAAAGTTCCCCTCCTCGGCGGCCTTGCGGTAGTTGCCCATTTCAAGGGTCTTGTTGTGCCGCGTGACGGAGATGATGTCCACCGGCGTGAACTTCTGGCGCAGCAGGCCGAAGAGCTCGAAGCCGATGGGGTAGAAGCCCTTGCCTTTGACGAATGAGTCGCTGATGTACAGGGCCATGTGGCGATCGGGCTTGAGGACGCGGTGGATCTCCGAGGTCACCTGCTCCATCGCCTTGTAGTATTCGCCGGTGGAGGCTTCGAGCTTGCCAATGTCGCGGGGGTCGGGGCCGTAGTCCAAATGCGTCGAGTACGGCGGATCGATGAACACGAAATCCACCTTCCCCGCCAACTCCGGCGGAAGCTTCCGCGCATCAACCCGGAAAATATCCTTCCGCGTCGGATGCACGTCATACCCGAGCGCCTTGCGGTCGAGCTCGCGGGCGACGTCGAGCGTGGTGCCGCTGCCGGCACACGGATCAATCACAAGGTCCTTGGGCTTGGTGTAGCGCTGCAACAAATTCCAAATGATGTAACTGGGCGTCGCGCCCTTGTAGTTGGGATCGCCCTGAACGCCTTCGCCGTAGTGCTGCGAGGGGTAATCCCAAAGCGTGGTGGGCTGCACCCGCAAAGGCGGCTTGCGAAACGGGGAACGGGAAGGCTTGGGGGGAGTCATGGGGGGAATGGTAGCAGGGACGGGGGAAGTGCAGAATGCAGAGTGAAGAGTGCAGAGGGGGAAGGCGCGGGGGGACGCAGTTCACGCCGGGTACGAGCGACAGCGAGGCCCCGGATCGAATGGCGAACGGCGCGAAGAATCCGGGGCCTCGCTGTCGCTCGTACCCGGCGTGATGAACATCTATCGACTCCCCCGAATTTCACTCTGCATTCTGCACTTACCAAAAAAAACCGGCGCGGCCCACGAGGAGCCGCGCCAGCTAGAAGGAGGAGGATCGGAACGAACGAATATTGTTTTATACCATCGCGTAGACCAGGCCGGTGAAGGCCGCGAAGGCCTGGGCGGTGGTCACCGTGACGTAGCCGTCGTCGCTACCATCATTGCCCGCGCCGTCGATGCCCCACGGGTTGCGGAGGCGGAGGCTCGTCGGGTTGCCCTTCGAATCGAAGCCGACACTCTCGACCACGTACGCGTGGCTGTCGAGCAAGGCCGAGCCGGCGGGAGCGGTGGCGGTCGCGTAGGTCACGCTCTTGCCGGCCTTGAGCTGCGCCTCGATCTGCGAGAGCAAACTGCCGCCGCTGTCAGCGAAGAAGCTCGAGGACGGAGTCGCGCCCAGGGACAGGTACGCCTCGTCCATCCAGCCGCCGTCGATGGAGGCGTAACTCGCGGTGCTGGTGCGGACGTAGCAGAACGCCTTTTCCATCAGCGCGGACCAGAGCGAATTCTGGCTGCCGAGCGCGGCGTACGTCACGTACCCGTCGGACCAGGTCGCGAGCTTCGCGTCCACGCGGACGTCTACATTGCGGCCGTTCTTCATCATCTGCACGGCGAACGTCCCATCGCCCAGATCGACGATGCTCTCGCGGATGCGCCAAGGGTCCACCTTCGCGACCGAGGAGAGGACCGCGAGGTAGTAGCAGTCGCCCGTATTGCCCTGCTTCACGTCGGCTTCGGTCGGGCCGCTCGTGGCGAAGAGCGGATCATTGCTGAAATTTGCGTAAGAGGTCCCGCTCTCGGTAACCGGCTCGGCGAGCTGGTGGACCGCGAGCGTTTTGGCCATGCCGCCAGGCTTGGATGCCGCGACCGTGCCGCCCTGGTTGTAGAAGCCGCTGACCTTGTGGACGGAGCCGCTCTTAATCTCCGCGGCCGTTACTTTCGTCACCTTTTCCGCGGTCGTGTTGTCGGTCCAAAAGCTGTCGTGCCCCGCCCCGCCGACCAGCGTCGCCGCGGTCGCGCCCAGGCTCACGAGCACATCGCTGCCCGACCCGGCGACGAGCATCTTGCGTCCCGTCCCGCCCGCATACAGGCCGTCGCCTCCCGAACCGCCGACCAGAGTGTCATTGCCGTTGCCGCCAATGAGGGTCGCGGCCGTGTGAACGGAGGCGTCCATCATGATTGAGTCATTGCCATTGCCGGTGCCAATCCAGAGGCTCGTGTACGTTTTGGTAAAGGTCTCGGTCCAGCCGCCCGCATTGCCCACCACCAGCCCCCCGGCTGTCTGCTTCACCGTAATCGTGTCGTTCCCGGCAGTTCCGAGCAAATGAAGTTGCGTCCCGCCCGCGTAGGCGACTTCGCTCACGCCCAGAGGCACACCCGAAAGGAGCGTACGCCCTTCAAGGCATTCGACTGCGGGCGTATTGGCTTTACGGACGACCCTCATAACCTCGCTCCTCTTCCCATCCGCGGCCTGGCTGCCACGGACCATGAAGAGATGCATTAGAAACACCCCCAAAGCAAACCGGCCCAACGGAATTCCTTAGCCAAAGCCCTCCCCCCGCCAATTTCGCCAGCCCCGCCCAAGGCAAAGGTGAGCATCGCCACCGGCGACGATATCGGACCCAACGGAAGAGCCCGATAACGCGTTTCTCCGAGCAGCATACGTACGAGCCCGCCGGGCGCAAAGGTTCGACTTGTCAGGGTTTTCTGAGCACAAAAACCGTGGTTGTCACCAAGGCCGTGGCTTAGTCGGGCGGGCACCGCTTACCACCAGTAACGGGGGTAGAACGTGCCCTCGACAGCCGCGGGTTTGCGCGTATAATTTCGCCCGCATAGCCCAGGTGGCGAAATTGGCAGACGCACTACTTTGAGGTGGTAGCGCCGCAAGGCGTGCAGGTTCAAATCCTGTCCTGGGCATAAACCCGTCGCAAGACGGGTTTTTTTATGCGCCGTAGCAGCGAGAACACCGACGCTTACGCTCCAAAACTCGTTAACCCCGTTTTAACCCCGCGCGATTCCTAACCCCGTAAGCCCTCAGCTGCGCGCATTTATTCTCTCCGGGCGCGCGCGACGCCCTGGCATTCTGTGCATGGCAAGGGCATTGGAATTGACTCGGGTCGCGAAGCTCAAGCGGTAGCGAAAACGGCGCACGGTGGATGGCAAGAGCAAGCCTTCTACCGCGGGACCGGCGACGGAAAGCATGACCGCGTGGGCTACGCCCGCGCATTACGTACTCCCGCCAGCAGCACGTCCGCGAGAATTTCGCGGGTCGGGCAGGCGGCGCGGGCGCGAGACTTGGCCGACATGGTGCGATTCGCAAGTTCATCGAACGATTTTTCCATGATTACTTGTCCTTGGCTTTCGTCTTGCCCTTCCCCTCACGCGGTTCGCCGGCACCCGTTAAGACGACGATGCCTTCGGGGTGTGGGGGCACTGCCGGGTCGGTCGAACTGGGAACAATCTTATAGCGGTGTGCCATTCACCTTCACCCACGGCGAGAACGCGGCGATGCCGTGGGTTTTGACTTTGCGCTTCCAGATCTTGTCGGCGGTGAAGGCGAAGAGGGTGTCCATTTCTTTTCCGGCTAGGCAGAGGCCCAGGACCCGGCTGCTGTCGGGGAGGGGAAGGATTACCTGCGTGGGGCCGTCGTCGGCGCAGACTTGAATCCCGGAGCGGGTGGCGACGAACATCTGGCCTTCTTTGGCGAAGCAGACCGATTCGGCCCCGGCGTCGTCGTCCCAGTCGGCTACGTGCAGGGTGAAGAAACGCTCCTTGTTGGCCAGCGAGCCGTCGGGGTTGATCTGGTAGCTGTAGGCCCATTTGGAGTGGCCGTCGGCGACGGACAGGAGCCACTGGTCGGGGCGGTAGGCGAGGCCGGTGGCGAATTTCAGGCCGGAATCCACGACGGTCTTTTTGCCGTCCTTGATGAACCAGACGACGCTCGGGTCTTCGGGCTTTTCGCCGGGGGCGGTGATGTAAAGTCCGCCGGTGGGCAGGGCCAGAACGTGGCGGCCGGGAATGCCGTCGATCACTAGGGTCCCCTTGCCCGCGGCGTCGTAGCTGGTCACTTTTGCGGTGCTGGTGGAGACGGCGAAGAGTTCGCCGTTCGGGCCGAAGGAGAGGCCGTTGGGGCGGCCGGCGTTCGTGACGAATTCCTGGATCTTGCCATCGAGGGCGATGCGGTAGATTTTGTCGTCGTGGGAGCTGGCGAAGAATACTTCGCCGGCGGCGTTGCACGCGGGGCCGCCTTCGGCGTGGATGCCCTCGGCCAGCGGTTGCCAATTCTCATCCGGCACGAGGATGTCGCGGGCCCGGGGGGCACTGGGGCCGGCGTGGACGGGCTCGGGCCAGTTCTTCCAGAGGTAGCTCATCCCCTCGCGGTAGTAGTCGTAGTAGCCGGCGACGTGGCCGCCATTGATGGTGCGGAAGAAATAATCGTAGCCGGAGAACTTGAGGGCCTTGTCCATTTCCTGATCGAGCAGGAACCAGTCGCCGGCGCAGTTTTCCATGTCATGGGTGCCGGTGGTGAGGTAGGCGCGGATGGGCTTGGCTTCGAACTTTCGGACGAGGGTGGGGAACTCGTTTCCGCCCCTAAATGCGACAAAGCTGCCGCTGCCTGCGTAGACGCGGCTGAAGGCGTCCGGCCGCAGCCACGCGGCGGTAAACGCCGCGATTCCCCCGCTGCTGCCGCCAGCGATGCAGCGGTCGTTGCCGCTGGTGGAAAGCTTGAGATCGAATTTCTTCGCGACGAACGGCAGAAGTTCGTCCACGAGAAATCGCACGTTGTTGTCGCTCACGCCATCGTATTCGAAGTCGCGATTCCTGCGGCCCTGGGTGCCTTTCACGGTGGCCGGGAGATTCCCCGGAGACACGAACACGCCGATCGTCACGGGCATTTCTTTCGTCGCGATGAGGGTTTCGAGTAGCTCCTTCTCGATCGGGTTGTAGCTATCGGTCTTCACGTACACGCAGGCGGGCTTGGAGCCGTCGTATTGCGCGGGAATGAAAACGGTGACGTCCCGAACCGTGCCTGGGAAAATCGCGCTCTCCGTGAACGACGTCTTCTTGATTTCGCCTTTGGGCACATCCTTGGGGTCGATCGTCGGCGGAACATAGCCTCCGAGTTCCGCGACGGAATTGCTACCGACGGAAACGGGTGAACCCGCCAGAGGCTTGATCATCCAGTGCAGGTGCTCGTCGCCCTCGTTGTACGTCCAGAGATCGATGCGCGATCCGGGGGCCTGCTTTCCGCCGAAATCATCGAGGCCCATCCCGGGCGCATGCCTTGGAGCGAAGGTGTAGTTCCCATTCGCGTTTTTCTTCAGCGACCATTGCTGCAAGGGCTGGTCCTTGTCGGTCTCGACGACGATTGCGGTGCCCTCGTTCTTCCCGCCTTTGGCTGCCGCCAGCACGAGCGTCGTGCTGTTCGAGGGATGGATCGAAACAAAACCATTGTCCTTGGGAAGGATGACCCATTTCTGATTCGCAGTCCCGGCGGGCTTTCCGATGGACACGATTGCCCCATCGTCCGTAGCGGAACCGACGACTTCCAATGTCATCCCAGGCGCGCTGACGGGGACCAGCGCGTAGGAACCCCAATCTTCAGCAAAGGTTGGGCGCGCCCCGGTACTTGCGATCAGGAATGCAATCAGTAGGAAAGCGTGAACCCCGCCGGCGCGAACTGGCGAATACTCATTTGTCGTTTTCATCGGCTCCTCGTTTGCTTTGAACTGAAGTTCGACGTCGGATCGTATTGTCGGGCGCTCGGAAATGGAATCCCTTGCGAGGGCGCGAAGTCCGTGGAAATCGGAACAGGGGATTATCTTTGCCGCGCGACAAACATGTGCAACGAAAACCGATCGAGCTGGGTAAATCGACACAGACCCGCGGGCCCGGCGCTATGCGCCATGGAATGGGAGTCGTCCGTGCAACAGCCTCCATTTATTCGAGAAAGTCTCCGGTTCGCATCGTTAAGCGCCGCCGGCGTTTGGGCGTGTGCGGTCATCATGGGAGCGATGCCTGCGCAGGGAGCACCCGCCGGGGCGGCGCCTCCTTCGGCAACACCGCCGGCGGAGTCATCGCGCGCTTCGGAAGCGATCGAGCAACTTAAGCCCGGCGAATGGTATGAGGTTCCCGATTCGCACCTGGACGCGGTGGCCGCTCCGGTTTCGAAGTTTCCGTGGCTCTCCGGGGGCATCGGCGGCATTACCCAGTGCTGGGCGGGCGGAGCGTTCGACTCGCAGCGGGACCGCCTCTACGTCGGCCCGGGCGGCGGGCACGCGGGGTACAACGGCAATGAGGTTTACGCCTTCGACTTGCACGACATGAAGTGGCATCGGCTCAACGACCCCGACCCGGTCATTCCCGGGACCGAGTACACGGAGGTCAACAAAGCGCCTTTCGCGATGCACACCTACGACGGCGTGGATTACTGCCCGCCGCCCGCGGACCGGTATGTCGTCGTCGGCGGATGGGGCACCCCCCGCACGTACGCGATGGACCCCGACCGGCCCGACCGCTGGGAGGTTTTTGCCGATCATGGAACCGGTCGCACGGGCGACATTAGCGCGGTGGACCCCACGACCGGCCTTCTCTGGCTGAGCACTCCAACCACCGCGGGCAAGCTCAGTCAGTGGGATCCGCTCACCCACCGCTGGACCTTGCGGCGGAACGAATCGCCCGAGCCGAGCTATTACGAAACCGCCGACGTCGATTCCAAGCGGCATCTGCTGGTTGCGTGCGGGAAGGGGAAGGTGAAGTCATGGGGACTCTCGCCAATCCCCGAGCGCGTCCCGTTCAGCTTCCTCACCACCACTGGCGACACCGACATTCTCGCGAGCAGCAGTCCCGGCTTTTGCTATGTGCCGTCGATGGACAAATTCGTGGCCTGGGCGAAGGGGCCGGACGTTTACACGCTGGACATGGACGCCAAAAAGTGGACCAGGATTCCGCCGGCGTCATCGAACAAAGTCACGCCCGGCAAGCCCGATCAATGGGGCACGTTCGGGCGGTTTCGGTACGTGGCGTCGAAGAACGTGTTTGTGCTCTGCAACGCGGTCAACCAGAACGTGTTCATTTACCGCCTAAACGCCGACCGGCCGAACGTGATCACCGGCGTGGAAGCAACGCTGACGCGCGCCAGTGTCGAGACGCACCTTGCCGCCGGAGCGATCTCCGTGCGGGCGGTCTACGCGAACGGGGCGAGCAAGGACGTCACCGAGCAGGCAAGTTATTTCTCTCTCGACCCGGCTATCGCGGAGGTGGAGGTTCATGGTCGCGGCGTAGTCCGCGGAATCACGGGCGGCATGGCTCGCATCCGAGCGGTCTACACCGATCCTACTTTCGCGCGGGGCTTTGCCGGTGAGGTGAAAGTCACGGTCAAAGACATCGTCCCCGAGGCCACGCTGGACGCGCTCGATATGAGCTTCCCCAAGCTCACGATCGTGGCCGGCGACACGTTTCAACTCGAGTCGAATGGCTCCTATGCCCGGGCCGCGGATCACTTCGCCAAACGTACCACCGAAGACGTGACGTGGTCCTCTGACGCGCCGGACGTGGTGAGCGTTTCCAAGAGCGTGGTCAAAGCGCTGCGCAACGGCGGGCCAGTAAAACTGCGAGCTGCATACAAGGGAAAGTTGGCAACGACCGAAGTAACCGTGATGGATGCCCCCGTCATTCGGCGGATCAACTTTCAAGTGAAAGACACCTTCGACCGCGCTGGCTGGAACTGCGACAACGGCCAGCCCTACACCGAGGCGCGGGGATTCGGCTGGCTGAATGCCGGGCATCTCGATTCCCGCGACGACCGCGAATCCGCCCACAATCTGTTCCTCAAGAGCTTCGTCGTGGCAAAGGAAAAGCAATTCAAGATCAACGTGCCGTCCGGCCCGTACGTCGTCCGCGTTGCCATGGGCGACTCTGATTACGGCGCAGTTCCCTTCGAAGAATGGACGGCCCTTGGCACCGAAAAGCTGGTCTACTACGAAGGGCAGCACAACTCCGTCGCGACGAAGATCGTCCGGGCGGGTGACGATGGCTTGGTCTTTACCGTAAATGGGAAGATCAACTACCTCATCGTGACGCCGGTAGGGACTGACATTGAGAAATACGCGGATGATGATACCGCGGCGGGCATACCTCATCAGCGGTAAAGCAGGCGCGGGTTGGATCGGATGGCCGCGGCGATATCCGGCGAGGTCAACCGTGGAATCGTCCGCTTTCTCCCTGGCGCCGCGAACTCATTTTCTCCGCGTTGTCTTCTGCGCGAATGTACGGCACTCTGTTTGCACAATCTCGTGTCGATGAGCACGAGCACTCTCACCCACCGGCGGGCCTCCGGGCCCAGTTCGCAACGCGACGGCGCAAGCCGGTGCCGCCGCAAATTCCTCAGCTATTTCCCCGCCGGATTTCACGACGAGAAATATCTCGCGTGGGAGCGCGAATACAAAAAGGCGGCGCACGTTGCGTGGGACGAGGTGCTCGACCGCCCCCAGTTCCGCGCGCTATTGCGCGGTCGCCGGTTCGCGGAAATCGCCGCGGACGCGGTTCGGATCGAGTCGCGCACGAACCTGCTGTTCTCCTTTGAAAAGATGGCGCTGCGCGACGCGGTCCGCTCGCCGACGGGCGCACGGCTGTTTGCCGAGGGTCTCTACGATTTTCTATATGGACCCGGAACTCCCGAGCGCCGCTTCGACCGCTGGCGCGCCGCGATGGCCGAGCTCCCCCGCCGACAGACCCGCGTGCTGACCTGGCCGGCGCTGACGGTCTTCCCGTTCATGGCCCTGCCCGACGAGCACCTGTTCCTCAAGCCCAACGTGACACGCATCGCCGCCAAAGCTTACGGCTTCGATTTCGAATACCACTCGCACCCGCAGTGGGACACCTACGCCAGCCTGCTGGATTTCGCCAAAACCCTCCGACACGACCTGCGTGATCTACGCCCGCGCGACATGATGGACATTCAGTCGTTTATCTGGGTGCAGGGATCGGTGGAATATCCGGATTGAAAGTTCCTTGACCAACACGGTTGGTCATTTTCTACCAGATGTGCGGATTCCGGCTCCAAGCTCTTCGTCTCAATCCTGCCTATTTCGGGGTTGAAGGAGCCATTGCGCTCTGCATTAATCCGGTGTACGGAACGGCGTCTTCTTAGGGAATTCGCCCAATGGTGGGGACGTCGGCCAATTTGCAATAGCAAATGAACGGCAAAGGCCCCGCGACGGATCGGTCGAGAGGTTTGGCGCTTGCCGGCTGGCGGATCACTCTGCGACGACAACCTTCACCACTCCCCCCCGGCTGATCAGATCGAATCCCGGCGAACGCTCCTTCCCCTGCAAGACTGCCCCGAGGCGATCGCCGGCCTCGAAGAAACTGCCGGGGCCTTCCTTAATTGCGGACTTCATCCCGCGCCAGGCGTGCGCGAGGCCGGTGTAGTCGCGGCCCAGCGTGAAGTCGGTTTCCTCGAGCATCGTTTGCGGGGCGTTCGTGCGCACGGTGCCGCAGTTGGTGAGCGCTTGGAGGGGGAGTTTGCCCAGCACGCCTTTGGCGAGCTGCACCTCGACCTTGCCGGATTCGGACACGATGCGATGGGGTAGTTGCGGCAGCGGCCGGGCGACTTCGAGCGTGGTGTCGCCGAAGTCGTTTCGGACGTCGATGCGGCCGGTGATCGCCTTGAGCTTGAGGTCGCTGCGGATGAACCAGGCCGATAGGTCGCCTTCGACGTTGCCGCAGGTGAGGGTGCGGGGCGGCGGGGTGTAGGAGGTGCGCTCGCCGTTCTCATGAGTGGTTCCGGTGTTGGCCAGTTCCATGGTGCCGGTGATGGTGACGTTGCCGTGGACGCCTTCGATGACGTCGATCGGGGCGTTGTCGATGGTGACGGGGCCGTCGACGTCACGGACGGCAAACTGGCCGTCGTAATCGCGGTTTTGCGAGCCGTCGCGGGTGATGACGAGGGCGGAGTGGAGGCCTTTGACGTCGAGGTTCACCAGGCACCCGCGGAGTGCGACGGCGTTGCACTTGGGGATATAGACGGTGAGGGCGGCGTGGCGTTGCCAGTCGCCGCCAAGCGATTCGCCGCCGTTAGGCGATGTGATCTTAACTTCGATTTGCCTATTGCCTTGCTCATAGGTGAGACCCTCGATTTCGACGGTGTCGATTTCCTTCCCCTGGAAATCGCGGTAGGCCCGATAGCTGTCGCTGATCTCGTCCACGAATTTCTGCCGGGAGGCGCGCTGCTGCGGGGTGAGTTTTGCGCCGTCGGGGGCGGCGAGAAATTTCGCCTCGTCGGCCGCCCGCTCGGCGGCGGATTTGCCGACGACATCGGACGCGACGCCTTGGTGATGCACGAGTTTCAGGCCGTTTAGTTCCGCATCGAGTCCGTCGAGTTCGGGCTTATCGGCGGCAAGCACGGTCTTCTCCAGCACGCATTTCACCTTCGGCCCGTCCCACCCCTCGACGCGGATATTGTCGGCGGTGATCACCAGCATGCGCGCCGCCCCCAACTCGAACTCAGTCGTCTCCGTCTGCTGATGTACTTTGACCGGGGAAACGAGCACTTTTTCCTTCTCGATCCGGTCACGCAGCTTGCTCAACTGGAGCTGGAGTTTTTCCAGTTCGCGCTGGGCGTCGGCACCGGTGATGCGCTCAGCGTCGAGGTCGGCGCGGAGCGCGCCGACGCGGGCGAGCAGCTTGTCGTATTCGTCCTTCAGCGGCTCGGAGACGAACCACGCACCGCCGCGGGTGTGGCGGAGGACGACGGTCTTGTCCGGCGCTGTCCCTTCAACCTTCGGCGGCTTCTGCGCGAAGGCGCAGGCCGGGACCGCACACGTGACCGCCACGCACTACCTCAGTACGTTTGGGGTGAGAAACTTGCTGATTCGGCCCGGAAGGCAAGTGTGATGCTGTTTCCTTGTCGGTCTCCTCAAATCGGCGGGAGCTTGCCCGCCGAGGAAGGTTTTGGAGCAAAAGGAATGGAACACGGATGCGCACGATTGCGCCAACACACGCTCTCTTCCGGGCCCGGAGGAGAAGCTCACATTCTGTTCGCGAACGGTAATTACCATTTATCAAAATGCTCGAATGTCATCGCGACCTGTCGGCGGGCGTCCCTGCGCAGGGCGTCCTGGCGAAGTTTTTTCAGGTCGGCGTCGAGCCGGTCGGTTGCTTGTGAGAGTTGTGCGAGTTCTTTCGCGGGATCGATTTCGGTAACCGTCGGCGTTGAAAGTATCGGAGGCGCAGGCGCCGGCGGGACAATGGCAATCGGCGGATTAGGCGAGCCGATATCCCGCGGTTTAACGATTGTCATTTTCGCGACGAGAAGGACTACGCACGCCAAGGTGGCGAGGCCGCCGACGATTCCGAGCCACCGCGGAAGCAACGAAGTCCGCGGCTCCGCTCCCTCCATTGCGTGTTTCCAGAGATGTCTTTCCCGCGCCGAAAGCGGCGGCGGGCTCGCCATCTCTTGCTTCACCGCGGCAAATGTCGCGAGCAATGCCGCGCAACGCGGGCAGTTTGCCGCGTGTCGGCGGGCGCGTCTTCGGTCGAAGAAGCTGCCGGTTTCGGAAGCTGTCAAAAAATCGTCGCAGTTCATTCGAGCACGCTCCGCAACTTGCTAAGGGCCGCACTGAGTCGGCTCTTGACGGTGCCTTCCGAAAGCTTCATCGCCACGGCTGTCTGGCTGAGAGTCATGCCGCCCAGGTAATGGCACACGACTACTTCACGGATCGGATCAGAAAGTTCAGCGATAGCCGCCTGCACGTTGCCGCAGGCCTCTGAATGTTCGGCGTTCCCGTCGGGCTCTGCGGAGCGCGGGTCGGCGGGGTCTTGCAGATCTTCGTGGCCGCGCTTTCGTTCGCGGGCGTCCAGGAAGGCGCGATAGCCGATGGTCATGATCCACCCCCGCGGGTTTCGAATCCGGGGCCGACTGGCGAAGCCGCGCCAGATGCGGACGGCCGTGTCTTGAAAGACGTCTTCCGCGTCGTGGCTTCGGCCGCAGAGTCGGCGGAGCATCGCCATGAGCGCCGGGCCGTGGGCCTCGAGCATCTCCATGAACTCGCGCTGCATGGCATGGTGGGACACACAACGACTCCGCTGGCAACCCGTTCCCCCCTACTGTTCTCGCGGACGACCCGCTTCTGCAGAGTATGTCAGCTGAAGGCGGCTACCTGTTCGGAAAAAAATCCGAGGGACCAGTTGTTGAGTCTAACGGGATGACCGATCGCATCGGTCAAGCGTGCCGATCGCCCAAGCCGCACCCTCGATTCCGCTTCAAAAACGACGTCCGTGACCGATTTTGACCGATTTTGACCGATTTAAAG
>JAQGHP010000595.1 GCA_028288775.1 Phycisphaerales bacterium
GCCTCCATCCAGGGGTGGATGTCGCACTTTACCTGGAAGACTTCGGGCTCCTTGAAGGGTTCGAGCGAGGCCTTGCCGATCGTCGGCTGGCCGATGTTGGTCGGGGGATTGTTCACGGCCAGCTCGCGGACGTTGTGCAGAATCGGGTCGCTGTTCTTCACCACCACCGCCTGCCCGACCATCACCGCCAGCACGTGCGGCCGAAAGACGCAGCCTTTCTGATCGAGCACCGCCGGCTCGACGGGCGCCCAGAACGACTGGCCCTCGGGCAGCCCCGCCGACACGGATACCACCACATTCGCCAGAGTCCCGTTCGCGTTGACGAGGATCGATTCATCGTAGATCGGGCCGTCGTGATGCTTGGCGCACTGGGCCATGGCCGCGCCTTGCGCGACCTGCGCCATCACCGGCGGTACGCCACCGAACAACACCCGCCCGCGGATGATCGAATCTTCGCCCGCGGGCTCGGGGGTCACTGGCTTGGGAATCGTGCCCTCGGCCACCGAAGGGCCAGGCCCGGGCACAATCGGCGGGGGAGCGGGAGGAGTCCCGTGATCGCCCGGATCGTGCGGAACCACCTTCGGCGGATCGACGTGTGTTTGCAGCGGCTTGGACGGGTGAGCGAAAACCGCCCAAAAAACGAGAGCGCCCAAAGCCAGCAACACGATTGCCGCGGCCAACCGCGGCAGGGGGCCGGCGGGCACGATGCTGCCAAAAACGCCGCGCCCCGACCCCTTCGTCGCGTTGCGCAACGCGGCCTGCGTGCGCCGGACGAGCTGTGGCGAGGGGCCGTCCGGCACCGCCTGATCGCGCAGCGTTGTGACGATGCGGTCGAGGGCATCGTCCTCGGGGGTCGCGGGCTCGTGAGGGTCTTGTTGGTTCATGTCCGCAGCTCGTTTGGCTTCACGGGCGTCAGCAGCGTTCGCAGTTTCGCCCGGGCGCGGTGCAGCAGCACGCCGACGTTGTCGATCGAAATCTCCAGATGCCCGGCGATTTCCTGGTAGCTCCACCCTTCGAGGCCGAACAGGCAAAACGCCTCGGCCTGCTTGCCGGGCAGCTCGGCCAGCGCCGCGCGAAGGCGCTCGGAAAGTTCCATCGTCTCGGCGTGTTCGCCGGGCAAGGGATGGTCGCCGACCTGCGCGTCCCAATCGGCGGATTCCTCGCGCCCGCGCCGGCGGTAGCGGAGACGCAGGCGGTCCATCGCCCGCGCGGTCGCCAGCCGCTGCAGGGCGGCGTGGGCATCCCGCAGCGGCTGGCGATCGGCCAGACGCAGGGCGGCGAGGAATGTTTCCTGGAAACATTCCTCGGCGTCGGCGTGGTTGCCCAGCAGCCGATAGGCCGTCCGCCAGACGGCCGGACCTTCCCGGCTCACAATGCCATCCCAATCCGCCATCGAAAATTCCGTCCGCCAAGGCCGCCGGGCAACCATCAAGTCGTCCGCCCACGGCCGTTTCTTACACCCCGCCCGCTCAACATATTGTTTGAGCCGGGGGTAGCATATTCTGTCGCCTGTGGGGCATGAAGCCTTTCCCGTGGCACGGGCGGCCCGCCCGTGGGCGGCGGTATCCCGCCGCGTTGGCTGGTACTCGGCCCGTCCAAAAGACTGTGCCACACGTTGTTTTCTTCGATCCGGGTACGGATCGAACGTCACGGAGTACCGTGACCATGGGCGGGCCGCCCATGCCACGGCATGCCACGCAAGGCATGCCCTTCCTACGAACAATAGCCCTGGGCCCCTTGCATGGCTAGACTACACGGCTCGTCGCATTCTGGAGTGAAACGCTTATGAAATGGGTTCTTGGCCTCCTGACCGTCGCCCTCATCGTCGCCCACCAGGATTTCTGGAATTGGAAGGAAGTCAACGCCTTCCACGGCTTCCTGCCGGTGGGCCTCTGGTATCACGCGCTCTTCTGCGTGGCGGCGGCGGTGCTGCTCTGGCTCTTCGTCCGCTTCGCATGGCCTGCGCATCTGGAAAGCGCCGAGAGCGAAGTGCCCGAAACGCGGCAGGCGGGCGCGAACCACGATCATTAGAGGCGGTTCGCAACTCTTCGTGGCACGGGCGGCTCGCCCGTGTTCCTGCCGCTATGGCGGCGAATTCATGGGCGATCCGCCCATGCCGCGAAAGATCTGAAACCGCTCATCGGCGCCCGCCGCGTTCGGGGGCATGCGGCGACGGCGATTGAATTTTGGAATCGGGGAGCGTTTTTCGGTAGGCACAGGAGTATCCCGCAATGGTGGAGTGGTTGCCCGCGATCGTGATCTTCATTTATCTGGCGGTGGTGCTGTACATCGGCATCTTCGCATTCCGGCGGGGCAGGGAAACGGGAGAGGACTTCTTCCTCGCCAGCCGCTCCATCGGCTCGATCGTTTTCTTCCTGTCGCTGTTCGCGACGAACATGACCGCCTTCGCCATCCTCGGGTCCTCGGGGGCGGCCTATAAACAGGGCATCGGCATCTTCGGGATGATGGCGACCTCCTCGGCGCTGGTCATCCCCCTCACGCTTTTCTTCATCGGCACGCGGCTGTGGGCGGTCGGCAAGCGCTTCGGGCACATGACGCAGGTCGCCTTCTTCCGCGACCGCTGGGAGTGCTCGGGCATCGGGACTTTCATCTTCGCCGTCACCTCCGCCATGCTGCTGCCGTACCTCATCATCAGCATCGACGGCGGCGGCACGATCCTCGCTTCGCTCACCAACGGGAAGATCTCCTACCCGCTGGGCGGGGCGATCGTCGCGCTGATCGTCATGGCCACCGTTTTCTTCGGCGGCATGCGCGGCGCGGTATGGGTGAACGTATTGCAGACGATTCTGTTCATCAGCTTCGGGGTCGTCGCCTTCGCCTGGATCGACCGGCACATGCCCGGCGGTTTCGAGGGCGCGGTCGGCAAGATCATGGGCGACCCCTCTAACGACCCGACCAAGCCCGTGCAGGCACAGGCCCGAACGCTCCTCACCCGCGAACGCATTCCCTGGCAGGTGTTCCTGAGCTTCATGCTCATCCCCCTCTCCTCGATCATGTTCCCGCACATGTCGA
The DNA here is from genome assembly GCA_028288775.1 of Phycisphaerales bacterium. Lineage (GTDB taxonomy): Bacteria > Planctomycetota > Phycisphaerae > Tepidisphaerales > Tepidisphaeraceae > RYN-428. The sequence goes on from JAQGHP010000595.1 coordinate 3,034, forward strand.
TCATGTGCTTCACCGCCAAGAAGGTCACGGCGTTCAAGAAAACCGTCGTCCTCTACCCGCTGTGCATCATGGCCATCTGGCTGCCCTGCGTGTACCTGGGGGCACTCGGGCCGAGCCAGCAGTCGGTCAAGGAGCAGGTCTCGGCGAACTCTGAACCATTCAAAGAGTGGCTGGAATACGGCGCGGGCAATGACCCCAAAGGAAAGCCGACCGCACCGGAATTAACCGCGGCGCTCGAAAAGTTTATTGCCGCCCCTGGGCCCAAGCCTGACCCCAAGGCCACGCCCGCGCAGTTGGCCGACGCTATGAAGGCCGGCAAGGCCGCGATCGCGGGTAAGGCTGCCGCGGCATCGCTTTTGGCGGACGTGCGGGCGAAGAAGGTTGAGCCCCTTGAAGGCGTTCACCGGCTCAATGCGATCAAAGCGCCTCCGGTGCAGGCCGCGTGGGGGCGCGTGGCCGCCAACAATTCCGACAGCGTGCTCCTGGAAATGCTCAAGGCGTACGTCCCGAAGATGCTCGCCGGCCTTCTTGCCGCGGGGATTATTTCCGCGGTCATGGGTTCCGACTGCCACCAGATCCTGGCGCTGAGCACCATGTTCACCAAAGACGTGTTCAGCTATTACGGCGGCGGCAAAAAGATGGGCGAGAAGAACGTCGTTCACATGGGCCGCGCCTTCATCATCATCATCAACGGCATCGCGTACCTCATCGCACTCGGAAGGCCGCCGATCTTTGATCTCGCGGTTACCTACGCATTTTCCGGGTTCGCCGCACTGTCTCCGATGATGATCGCGGCGCTCTTCTGGCGGCGGAGCACCAAGTGGGGCGCGCTGGCCTGCACGGCATGGGTTGCCGCGTGGGTCGCGTTCATGGTGTATGCCGAAGGGTTCCAACACTACCACGCCGGCGACGTGCTCCTGCACCTGGGCGGAACGCCCGTGGTGTTCATGAGCGCGGTCGGAAAGCTGAGCTTTCTGAACTTCACGCCCGTGGTCCCGATGACCCTCGGGTCGGGGCTGCTGGTCATCATCGCGTCGTTGTTGACTCCCGCCCCGAGCCAGCCAACCATCGACCGTTACTTCCCCCGCCGCGGGCAGGTAGTGCAGGGCGGAGTGTTGCGCCGGCAGACGGCGGCGCCGGCGCGGTAAATCTGGTTCCCTCTCCCTCCCAGGGAGAGGGCTAGGGTGAGGGTGGAGCGCTCGAATAGCGCACGGCGCATTTCGCCAATCGACCTCGCCTAGAATTTGCCGAGAACACCGGACTCGTAAAGATGACCGTCATCCTTTGCCACGCTTCACCCTCACCCCAGCCCTCTCCCTAGGAGGGAGAGGGAGCGAACGCCATGAACATCAGCATCCTCGCAGCCGGAGCGGGCGGCATGTATTGCGGGAGTTGCATGCGCGACAACGCCCTTGCCGCGACGCTCCGCCGGCAGGGGCATGACGTTACACTGATTCCCCTCTACACGCCCCTGCGCAGCGAGCAGGCGGACGCGAGCATCCCCGAGATTTTCTACGGCGGCGTCAACGTCTACCTCCAGCACGCGACCCGCCTTTTCCGCCATACGCCGCGGGTGCTCGACTGGATCTTCGACCGCCCCTGGCTGCTGAACACCGCCGGCCGGATGGGCGCGCAGACTCCGCCGGAAAAGCTCGCCGGGCTGACCGTCAGCATTCTTCAGGGCGAGGAAGGCCCTGCCCAAAAGGAACTAAATCGGCTGGTCGAATTCCTCCGCGACAGCGTGAAGCCACAGGTGGTATGCCTGCCCAACGCGATGTTCATCGGCATGGCCCGCGCGTTCCGCGAGGCGCTTCATGTGCCGGTGATTTGCGAGTTAACCGGCGAGGATATTTTCCTCGACGCGATGAAGGATGTGGACCGCGAGGAAATCCGCCGAGTCATCCGCGCGCGGACGGGCGACGTCACCCGCTTCGTCGCGACGAGCCACTATTACGCCGACCGGATGGCCGATTATCTCGCCGTCCCGCGCGAGCGCATCGACGTGGTGTACACCGGAATAGCCGAGGAATACTTTCAGGCGCCGCCGCCCCGCTCCCCGCGCACCGGCCCGCCGACCGTCGGCTATCTCGCCCGTATCTGCTCGGAGAAGGGCCTGGGGCGGTTGATCGAGGCGATGGAAATTCTCGGCAAACTCCCGGGCATGGAGAACGCCCGGCTGAAAGTCGCCGGCTACCTCGGCGGCCGCGACCACAAATGGTTCGACGCCCTCCGCAAGCGCCTCCACTCCAACGGCCTGCACGAATCCGTCGAATACCTCGGCGAAGTGGACCGCGCCGCCAAGCTGCGCATGCTCGACGACATCGACGTCTTCAGCGTCCCCACCGCCTACCCCGAGGCCAAGGGCGTCTATGTTTTAGAAGCCCTCGCCCGCGGCGTGCCGGTCGTGCAACCCGCCCACGGATCGTTCCCCGAACTCCTCGAACAAACTGGAGGCGGCGTGCTCGTGCCGCCAGGCGATGCCAACGCCCTGGCCCACGCGCTGGCCGATTTGCTGCGCGATCCAATCCGCCGAAAGCAACTCGGAGAAGCCGGACGGTTGGCGACGCATTCGCTTTTCACGGAAGACCAGATGGCGAAGAACATGCTGAAAGTATTCGAAAACGTGACCGCGCCAAACGGCGCGGGCGGAAATCGAACGGTAAATCACGTGGAAGGAGCAGTGTTAGAACCTCAATCGTGACATGGGCGTCCCGCCCATGCCAGTTGCGTGCGGAGTCAGAAACCTCTGAAGACAAGTCCCGTCAAATCTTCGCGTCGCCAGCACGGGCGGGACGCCCGTGTCACAACACGGTTCTGAAATCGCTCCCAAACAACAAATGCTCAGCCGCCCGTGGAATCTCATATGACCGCACTCAGTCCTCAGTCCTCAGTCCTCAGTCCTGACGCCTCCTCCGGTCTCGTCATCAACAACGTGACCAAGGAGTACCCCACGCCCGCCGAGCCGCTGGTCGTCCTCCGCGGCGTCTCGTTCTCGCTCGCCCCGGGCGACCGGCTCGCCATCGTCGGCCCCTCCGGCTCCGGGAAGAGCACGCTGCTCAACATCCTCGGCACGCTCGACGCGCCCACCGCCGGCACGGTCACGCTCAACGGCGTGGACCCCTTTTCGCTTTCAGCAAAAGAGCTCGCGAAATTTCGCGGCAGCCGCGTCGGATTCGTCTTCCAGGACCATCACCTGCTTCCCCAATGCAACGCCCTGGAAAACGTTTTGATCGCCCGCCTCGCGAGCGGCGGCGTCAATAAATTGGACGCTGACCGGGCCGCGGAACTGCTCCAGCAGGTCGGCCTGCGGGACCGCGCCACGCATCTTCCCGCCGAGCTTTCCGGCGGCGAGCGCCAGCGCGTCGCCATCGCCCGCGCCCTGATGAACTCCCCGCAACTGGTTCTCTGCGACGAGCCCACGGGTAACCTCGACACCCACACCGGCCGGATCATCGGCGAACTGCTCACCCGCCTCGCCGCCCAGTCGCAGGCCATCCTCGTCGCCGTCACCCACAGCGCCGCGCTGGCCGAGATGTTCCCCAGGAAAATGGGGATGGTTGACGGGAAGCTGACATGACCCGCTTTACGCTTCTGCTCCGCAATCTCCGGTATTTCCGGGGCGTTAACGCGGCGGTCGTGCTGGGCATGGCCGTCGCAACCGCCGTCCTCACCGGCGCGCTGATGGTCGGCGACAGCGTCCGCGGCAGCCTCGCCGAACTCGCCATTCAACGCCTCGGGCCCGTCGATTACGCGCTCATCTCCACCCGCTTCTTCGACCAGTCCCTCGCCCAGCGCCTCGCCGACCAACCGGGAGTCGGCCAGGCCAATCAGATCCTCCCCGCGACAATCATCCACGGCGGCGCAGTCAACGACTCGGCCGGCGGAGCCGAAAAGCCCCGAACCGCGGACGTGCAAATCGCCGCGGTGGGCGCGCCCGGCCCGTCCTTCATCGAAGCCGGCGGCTTCCCCATAGGCCGCGGCAAATCCGTCCTCAACGGCGAGCTCGCCGCGAGCATCGACCTTACCCGGCCCGAAGGCACGGTTCTGCTTCCGGTCCCGACGCAAAGCGATGCCCCGCGCGAGGCGGCCCTCGCCCGCCGGGCGCGCAACGACGTACTTAATGATCTCCGCACGGACGTCGTGAGGATCGAGTCGCAGCCCGGCTTCGTATCCCTCTTCAATCCCAATGGCGGCCAGCGCGTGCCGCGGAATGCATGGGTCAACTTGCAGGATTTGCAGGAGGCCATCGATCAGCCCGGCCGCGTGAACGCGCTGCTCGTGCATGCGACCGACCGCCAGGCCAAACCCGACGCCGCGGCTGCCGCCCTGAACGAGCAGCTGCGAAACGTCATTCGCCTCGACGATTACGGCCTGAGCGTCCGTCCCGCCGGCAATGGCGAAGCGACCGTCCTCGCGCGGGATACGTACCTCGCGCCGCCCGTCGTGGAGGCGGCCCGCCGCGCCGCCGACGCGGTGCATGCGCCGCTACGCCAAGTCTCGGTGAACCTTATCAACGCGGTGAGCAACGTGTCGTCGGCGGGGGAGCCGAAGGTCATTCACTACGCGGTCGGCGCGGGCATCACCTCACTCGATGACGGGCCGCTGAAGGACGATGAGATCGCGATCAATCAGTGGGCTGCCGACCAGCTTGGGGCGAAGGCGGGGGATTCTCTGCGGATCGACTTCTACCTCCGCCAGCCCGGCGGGGATCTCACGGACGCCAGCAAGGCGCTGCCGCCTGAAAGGCTCACGTTCAAAATCAAAGCGGTGCTGCCCATGACCGGCCTGGGCGCGGACCCGATGCTTCCGCCGAACTATAAGGGCCTCACCGATGCCACGAGCGTCGCCGATTGGGATCCGCCGGAAGGGCTGAAGATCGACAAGACGCTTGTGACGAAGGCGGATGAAGATTACTGGAAGCAGTACCGTGCTGCCCCCAAACTTTTCGTGAGCTTTGAGGCCGCCCGCAAGTTGTGGGGCGGGGTGTATGGCGACGTCACCGGCCTTCGCGTGCCCGCGGCCGACGCTGATCGATTCGCTCAGAAGCTGCTCGCGGAATTAAAACCCGAGTCGATGGGTCTGGTCTTCCGTCCGCTCAAGGCCGAGCAGCTTGCCGCGGCTTCGGGCGGAACGGACTTTTCGATGTTCTTCGTCATGTTCAGTTTCTTTCTCATCGTTGCCGCGGCGCTGCTGGTGGCGATGCTCTTCCGGCTGAACATCGAGCAGCGCGCACGGCAATTCGGGCTGCTCTCCGCGATCGGCTTCGCGCCCGGTTCACTCCGCCGACTGGCATTGGGGGAAGGTATGGCTTTGGCCCTCCTGGGGGGTTTGATCGGACTGGCCGGGGCGATCGGCTACACGTGGCTCATCGTTCTCGGCCTGCGCACTTGGTGGATCGGTGCGATCGGCACGACCGCCATGCACCTCTACGTGCGGCCAGAATCCCTCGCCTACGGCCTGATCGGCAGCCTGTTTGTCGCGTTTTGCGCGATTCTCTGGGCGGTCTGGCGCATCGGCCGGGCGCAGGCCGCACGGCTCATGGCCGGTGCCTGGGGCGCCCCCGGCGGAAAACGCGGCGAAGGGCGCATCCTTCGCTGGGCGGGCGTGCTTATTGCGATGATCGGAATCGCAACCGTCGTCATGGCGATGGCGAGGAAGATATCGACCGAGGAAGGTTTCGGCGGCGGCGCGCTGCTGCTGTGCGGCTGCCTCTGCTGGTTGGCCGGCATCCTCCGCCCGCGCCGCCACGCGGGGGTGGGCTTCGTCGGGACGGGCGCGCTGGCCCGCCTCGGCATGCGCAACGCCGCCCGTCACACGGCGCGGGGCGTGCTCGCGGTCGGGCTTGTTTCCTTTGCCGCGTTCACGCTGATTACGGTTGCCGCGATGAAGCAGGAGGGCACGCAGGACCCGGGCAATCCGAAGTCCGAAACGGGCGGCTATCGCCTGCTCCTCACCGCCAACATCCCGCTGACCGGTAACCTCAACACGCCAGCCGGCCGCCAGCTTTTGGGCATGAAGAGCCCGGATGATGCGCTGTGGCAGGGCGTTCGCTTTACGCCGCTGCGCGTGTGGGCGGGGCAGGACATCAGTTGCTTGAACCTCACGAAACCCAGCAGCCCGACGATCCTGGGGATCCCGCCGGAAATGATCCGCCGGGGCGGGTTCATCGAAGGCTCCGCCCTCGCCGCGGCGCCCAAGGGCCAGACCTATTGGGACGCGCTCGACAGCAATCAGGGCGACGAAATCCCCGTAATGGCGGACGCCGACACGCAGGAATACGTGCTGCAAATTCCGCTGGGCGGAACGATTCCGATCACCGACCAACTCGGCCGGCCGCAGAAGCTCAAGCTCGTCGCCACCGTCGCCCACAGCATCTTCCAGGGGCAGTTGCTGATGAGCGACGCGAACTTTCGAAAGCTCTTCCCCGCAGTCAGCGGCTTCGGCATGGCGCTGGTGGACACGCCCCCGGGCAAGGAGGCCGCGGTGGCTAGGCGGCTCAGCTCCGAGCTGGACGATTTTTCCGTCAGCGTGGACACCACTTCCGCCCGGCTGCGGGCGTACCAGAACGTGCAGAACACCTACCTCTCGACGTTTCAAACCCTGGGCGCGCTGGGCCTGATGCTCGGCACCTTGGGGCTCGCGGTCGTCCTCGTGCGAACCGTGATCGAGCGCAAGGCGGAGCTCGCGCTGCTCGCGTCGCTCGGCTTCACCTCGGCCGCGAGGGTGCGACTGGTGCTCGCGGAAAATGCGTTCCTGCTGGTCGTGGGTCTCGCGGCGGGGGCGGCGTGCGCCGTCGTCGGGATCCTCCCGGCCGTCATGACTTCGTCGCGCACCATCAACGCCTCGGGTTTGGCAATGACGCTACTGGCGGTGCTGGTGGTTGGCCTGGGCGCGTCCGCGATCGCCGTGCGCCTGAGCGGAGTCCACGTGACGCCCGCGGACCTCCGGCATGAGTAGGGGCAAACCTCCTGTTCGCCCATCGGACGCATGAAAAGAGGAGTAAGATTAAGAGTAGGAGTAAGAGTAAGATGGCGCTCGCAGGCGCGCCTCAGAGCGCCATCTTACTCTTACTCCTACTCTTAATCTTACTCGTCTGTGCCCTGGTCCCGCGGCACCAAGCCAAGCTTTGCATCCCCCGCGCACCCCGCGACGGACTCGGTTGTCCCTCGTAGAATACCCCGCCGCGGCAGACCGCCGGCAAAACCAAAACTGAAGGAGGCTCCGTGAATCGCATCGCAACTTTTCTCGCCCTTGGCATCGCATCCCTTGCGTGCAGCGTATCGCGCGCCGAGGAATGGCCCAAATGGCTCGGGCCCGAAGGCACGAACATCAGCAAGGAGCCCATCGCCGCCAAATGGCCGGAAGGCGGCCCGAAGAAACTTTGGACCGCCAAAGTGGGCCAGGGATTTTCCTCCCCCATTGCGCGGGACGGTAAACTGTATATCCTTGCGATGCAGGGAAAAGATGATGTGTTGACCGCTCTGGACGCCGAGAGCGGCAAGGTGCTCTGGAGCCAATCCTACACCGTAGCCAATCACGGCGAGCAAGCCCCCCAGGGCCTGAACCGCGAGAACGGCCTGCCGCTGCCGGAAGCAACGCCCACGATCGACGGCGACCGCATTTACACCTACGGCGGCGGCGGCGACCTCGTCGCCCGCCAACTCGCCGACGGCAAGGAAGTCTGGAAACTCAACGTCCTTGATGAAACCGGCGCAAAGATCATCACCTGGAATGAAGCGTCTTCGCCGCTCGTAACCGCGAAGCTCGTTTACGTGCAGGGCGGGAACGGCGGGCCCGTCGCGGTGGCGGTGGACAAGGCGACGGGAAAGATCGCGTGGAAATCGGAGGACGGCCTGGGCGGGTACGCCGCCCCGATTCTCATCACCGTCGGCGATACGCCGGAGCTCGTCATTTTTGGCGGCGCCGCCTTGTACGGTCTCAACCCGGAAACGGGCAAGACGCTTTGGAAGGAGCCGTGGAAAACGCAGTACGACGTCAACGCCGTAACTCCGATTTACCAGGACGGCCACCTGTTCATCACCAGCTCCTACGACCACGGCTGCGAGATGCTGACGCTCAGCGCCGCCGGAGCCACGAAGGCTTGGCAGGGCAAGCAAATCGCCTGCAGGTTTCAGCCGTGCGTGCTCGAAAATGGCAGGCTCTACGGCAACAGTAATGGCCGCCTCAATTGCATCAGTTGGCCGGACGGAAAAGTGATCTGGAGCAGCCACGACATCAAACTGGGCGACAGCGGTTCCTTCGTCCTCGACGGCGACAAGCTCGTCGTCCTCAGCGACCATGGAATGCTCAGCTTGGTGCAGCTCAACCCCGACGGACCGAAGGAACTCGGCAAGATGCAACTTTTTGAGTTCGACAACGTCTGGGCGTCGCCCCTGATCTACAAGGGGAAGATCTTCGCCAAAGGGAAGGAAGAACTCGTGGCGCTGGACGCGAGCGGGAAATGATGCGATCACGTTTCGTCCTTATCGCGTGCGTGCTCCTGCTGGGCGCTGGTGCGCTGGCCGTGGCATTTTTTCGGGGACACGGGCCGACCACCGCCGTGACTCGCGGCGCGGATAAGGGCGCGGCCCCATCCGAACCTCCGCGCGGATCGACCGGCGACTGGGTCGGCTTCCATGGTGGCGGGCCGCTGACCGGAGAAGCGGGCCCGATCGACGGGCCGCCGATGAAGGTGCGCTGGAAGCTCAACTCCGACGACGAGGTGCCCTCCACGCAGCCCGCGCCGGCGACTGCGCCGACAACCGCGCCTGCCACCGCGCCCGCCCCCCGGCAGGCGGGGCACTTCGAGGGCTCTGCCGCGATCGCGGGAGGATTTGTCTACGTGGCCGACACGGCGGGCGTCCTACGCTGTGTCGATCTGACGACGGGCCGGACGCGCTGGGGATACACCGTCGAAGCGGGCTTCGAGACCACGCCGCTGGTGCTCGACGGGCGCGTACTATTGGGCGATCTCGACGGCATCTTTCACGCGGTTGATGCACGCACGGGTGAAAAGCTCTGGACGTTCGACGCCGGCGGCGCGATTCACTCTTCCGCCAATTACCTGGGCGAGAAGCGCGATCGCATCGTTTTCGGCACGGATGGGGCGGATATTTTTTGTCTCGACGCTGCGACGGGCAACAAGCTTTGGGAGCAGAAGGCGGGAGACCGGATCAACGGCGCGCCCGCCGTGGCAAGAGGGGCGGCGCTGGTCTCCGGGTGCGACGCGCAGCTCCGCGCGTTGCAGGGCAGCGACGGCAAGGAACTCTATTCGACGGACCTCGGCGCGCTGTGCCCCGGCTCGGCGGCCGTCGCGGGGGACCGCATCGTGATCGGCACCGATCAGGGCCGCGTGCTGTGCATCTCCGCGGAAACGCACCAGCAACTCTGGTTGTACGATGCGGTCGCCGAGCACGCGATGGTGTATTCCTCACCCGCGGTTTCGTCGGACGGCGTGGTAGTTTTCGGTGCCCGCGACCGCAACGTCTACGGCGTGGAACTGGCGACAGGCAAGCCGCTCTGGAAATTCCCGACGCGCGGGGACGTGGATTCGTCGCCGGTCATCAGCGGCGGGAAGGTCTACGTCGGCGGCAAGGACAAAAAGCTGTACGTGGTGGACCTGAAGACTGGCAAGCAATTGTGGTCATTCACCGCCGGCCGGGGGATCACCGCCGGGCCGGCAGTTGGTGCGGGGGTTGTCGTCATCGGCGATACGGGGGGGAATTTGTATTGTCTGGAGCCATCTCATTGACCGGCGGGTGATGCTCTCGATCAGTCGAGGAACGGTGGGAGGGTACACCCACCCTACATGCTTGAAGACCCTCTAATCCCCGACCAATTTGTTTTTCAGGTGGAATTCCGAGCCGGGCCTACTGGCCCGATCGCTCTAATTTTTCCAGTAATTTCGGAGCCGGGCCGTGCCGGAGGGGTCGGAGCGAAGCTCTGTCTTTACTCCCTCTCCCTCGTACTCGGGGGAGAGGGCAGGGGTGAGGGGGCGACCGTGAAGTTGTGTGATTCGCAGGACGGCCATGTAGGGTGGGTGTACTCGCCCACCGTTTGACACTCACGCGGTGGACGAACGGTGGGCGAGTGCGCCCACCCTACATTGTTCGGAATTCCGGGGCGCCTCGACGTTCCGCCCCTCACCCTATCCCTCTCCCCCGAGTACGAGGAAGAGGGGACCGGAGCGCGGGCCTTTGGCCCGACCGGGGCGGCATGCCCCGGCTCTGAAAACTTACGGAGCGTTTGGGTCAGGCGGACATGTCGATTCGACTTCGCTGAACACGTCGATTCGTACGCTCATTCGCCAATACAGGAATGTTTGGAGGAGCCGAAGCTACTTATTCCCCACGCACCAGAGCGTATGCAGCGTGCGGATGAAGATCTGCCCGTGCGAAACGGCGGGGGAGGCATAGCAATTCTCGCCAAGCGGGTTCTTGCTTAGGAGCTCGAAATTGGGCGCGGCCTTGAAGACGGCGGTTTCCCCTTCGTCGCTGGTGAAATAGACGTTGCCCGCCGCGAC
>JAQGHP010000607.1 GCA_028288775.1 Phycisphaerales bacterium
CGTGACGAGCTTGCAGGCTTCGTCTTGAAACGCGATCGAATAATGCTTCTGCCGTGCCATAACGCGGACTCCTTGGCCGGCATTCTGCCAGCCCTTCGCCGCGCCCACCATTCGTGGGGAAGGTCACTTGAGCTGGCGTTGTTTGCCCTTTGGCGGCCTTTGCGCATTTTTTCGTGCTTCCCCGCAGGAACGGTGTGGGCTGCGTAGGGTGGGTGTACTCGCCCACCGTGTTTCACCGCGCAGCCGGGCGAAGTCAAACGGTGGGCGAGTACACCCACCCCACAGCTGGGAAGGATGGAACCGGAGATGAACGCGGATGAACGCGGATAAGGAATGCGGGTCTAACGTGACACGGGCGTCCCGCCCGTGCCTGGTGCGACGGGATTGTCAGAGCGCTTGGCAACAAAATTTCCCGGCACTCTCCACGCACCGAGCATGGGCGGGACGCCCATGTCACGTCCGAGGGCGGCGCTCTCGTCACGTCGAATGTTGGTGGATACGATGTGGCCATGCTCCACCGCACTCCCCTCCTGAGCGTCTTTGGCGTGACACTTTTGCTCGCCTTCGTGGCCGCGGCGGCGGATGCGCCCGGCGAGCCCAAGCCGGCGCGCGAACCGATCAAGCAGGCCGACGACGGCTCCGTCCTCCTCCACGCCAAAGACGTCACCATCCACGGCACCACCGTCCGCTACGAGCCCAAGCCGGAGAAAAATACCATCGGCTACTGGACGAAGAAGGAGGACTGGGTGAGCTGGGATTTCGTCGTCGCCAAGGGCGGCACCTTTGAAGTGACGATCCTCCAGGGCTGCGGCAAAGGCTCCGGCGGCGCGGAAGTGGAATTCGCGGTGGGCGAGAAAAAACTCAAGACCGTCGTCGAAGATACCGGCGGGTTTCAAAACTTTGTGCCGCGGAACATCGGGACCATTGAGCTTCCCGCCGGGACGTATACGCTTACCATCAAGCCGCTCACCAAGCCGGGGGTTGCGGTGATGGATCTGCGGTCGGTGACGCTTAAGCCCGTGGAAAAGAAATAGTGGCAATCATGCAGAGAATGCACCTCCGCGCCAGTTGAGCCCGGACGTACGTTCGCGGGATGTTCTTGCACCGCGCTGCGGCATTTAATCAGCGCCCCGTTGCGGCCCCTGCCGTCCGTCCGCGCAAGCCTCGCCGTCGCGGTCCGGGATGCGAGCGGTTGGAGAGCCGCCTGCTGCTCTCATCGGCGGACATTCTTACCTATCACAACGACACCTCACGCTTGGGCCAGAACCTGCACGAGACGATCCTTACGCCGGGGAACGTGAACGCGGCGACGTTCGGTAAGCGGCTCTTCCTGCCGGCGGATGGGAAGGTGGATGCGCAGCCACTGTATGTGTCGGGCCTGAGCTTCCGCGCTCGCGGCAAACACAACGTCGTCTACGTCGCGACGGAGCACGACAGCGTCTACGCGTACGATTCCAATACCGGCACGGCGCTCTGGCAGACGAGCGCGCTTGGGCCGGGCGAAATCCCTTCCGACCCGCGGAATTGCACACAAGTTTTCCCGGAGATCGGCATCACTTCGACTCCCGTCATCGACCGCCACGCGGGGCCGCACGGGACGATTTATGTCGTCGCCATGAGCAAGGACGCGTCGGGAAATTACTTCCAACGCCTCCACGCGTTGGACCTGACCACCGGCGCAGAAGAGTTCGGCGGGCCGCGGACCATCCAGGCAACCTTCCCCGGCACCGGCGACAACTCCGTCAATGGCAATGTTGTTTTCGACCCCGCCCAGTACGACGACCGAGCCGCCCTGCTGCTCTCCCACGGCGTCGTCTACACCACCTGGGCATCGCACTGCGACATCCGCCCGTACACGTCGTGGGTCATCGGCTACAACGAACGCACGCTCCAGCAGACGAGCGTGCTCAACCTCACGCCCAACGGCAGCGAGGGCGCGTTCTGGGGATCGGGCGGCGGGCCCGCGGTCGATTCCTCGGGGAATATTTTCCTGCTCGCCGGGAACGGGGACTTCGACACGACGCTCAATGCGAAGGGCTTCCCCGCGCAGGGCGATTTCGGCAACGCGTTTCTCCAGCTTTCCACACGCGGCAGGCTGCACGTGGCCGATTACTTCGAGTCGTTCAATCAGGCCCAGCTCAACGCGATGGATTTGGACCTGGGCTCGAGCGGGACGATAGTTCTGCCTGCGATGAAGGACGCCGCGGGGCGCTCGCGACTGCTGGCGATTGGCGCGGGAAAGGAAGGGACCATCTATCTTGTCGACCGCAGAAACATGGGGAAATTCAACGCCGCCACACCCGACAACCACAACGGCTACCAGCAGGTTCCCAACGTGTTGGCCGCCGGCGTGTTTTCGACGCCCGCCTTTTTCAACGGATCCGTCTACTACGGCGCAGCGGGCGACCGCCTCCGCGCGTTCCAATTCTCCAAGGCGCGATTGAGCGCCACGTCCGTCTCCCAATCTTCCACCGCCTTCGCGTACCCCGGCACGAGCCCCGCCGTGAGCGCCAATGGCCGCAGGAACGGCATTGTCTGGGCCCTGGAGTACGGCGACGTTGCCACGCTTCACGCCTACGACGCAACGAATCTTGCGAACGAACTATACAACAGCAACCAGGCCGGCCCACGCGACCAGTTCGGCCTGGCGAACAAGTTCATCACGCCGTCGATCGCGGACGGAAAGGTATTCGTCGGGACGACGGACGGGGTGGCGGTGTTTGGGTTGCTGTGAATTTTCTCCCACTCCCTCCCAGTGAGAGGGCCGGGGAGAAGGTGGAGCGTGAGACGTCCGAGCACGTGGCTTGGCGAAGTGCGCCATCCCCCTTTTGGAAACGCGCAATCTTTAGCTTCGGACGCCTTCCACTTCTCTATGCGCTCGAAGCGCCATGTAGGGTGGGCGTACTCGCCCACCGCGTCACTAAAACGCGGGATGCAAACGGTGGGCGAGTACGCCCACCCTACATGGGCTCTTGCGAATCGTGCCGTCTTCGACTCCGAACATTCCACCCTCACCCCGCCCCTCTCCCTGGGAGGCAGAGGGAGTAAGAACTCACCCCTGCCCTCTCTCTGAACAGGAGAGGGAGATATTAATGCCGCGACTCCCCCGCCCCGGCGGCCGCCTTGCGCACATCCCCTTCGCCTAGTCGGGGATGGAAGAGATCCAGCGCGAGGCCATATCCGATACGGGCCAGCTCGGGATCGTAGCGCGGGCCTTCGTCGCGGAGGAAGGCGTGCTGGCCATTGAACTCGTGCCAGGTGAACCAGGCGTCGGCGTCGGCCATCGCGTTGTAGACGAGCTGGCGGCCTTCGCGCGGGACGTGCGGGTCCTGGCGGCCCCAGATCATGAGCATCTCGCCGGTGATTTCCTTGATGCGGTCCAGCGTGTTGTCGTGGGTGCCTTTGCCCAGGCCGCGTTTGTGGATGTCGGTGGCGTAGAAGCAGACGCCGGCGAGCACGTCGGGGTTCATCGCGGCACGGAACGCGAGGTGCCCGCCGATGCAGATGCCCATCACGCCGAGCTTGCCGGTGCAGTCGGGGCGGCCCTTGAGATGATCGAGCGCGGCCCGGCTGTCGGAGTCGTAGCTCGAAACCTCCTTGGCGATCTTCAGCGCGTTGCCGCGGTCCGCGCCCGCCTGGTCGTAGGCGAGCACCGAGCCGGCGGGCTCGAACTCGTGGTAGATCTCCGGCACGGCAACGACAAACCCGTGCCCCGCGAGCATGGCCGCGGTGCGGCGAATGGGGCCGGTGACCTGGAAGATCTCCGAGTAAAGCAGGATACCGGGATAGCGCCCGTCGGCGGTGGGACGGAAAATGTTCGCGCGCATCGGGCCGGTGGGGGTTGGGATTTGGACGATTTCGTTGTCGATGATGGTCATGGCGCGGTCAACATATCAGGGCGGATGCGAGGAGGCGAGGGCGTGCCAAAATCTGAAACCCGAGGTGCCAAATCCGAATTCCGAATCCCCGAAGCCCGAATAAAATCCGAATAACCAAATCCGAATTTCGAAACGGGATATCCACGAAGGACACGAAAGTGGACACGAAGGGGCACGAAGAAGAACTCCTCGTTCTTTCGTGCGCCTTCGTGCTCACTTTCGTGTCCTTCGTGGTGTCCGCCTTTGGATTTCGTCATTCGGACTTGGGATTTGATTCGGGTTTCGGGGATTCGGAATTCGGATTTTCCTCCGCCCGCTTCCACTTCCGATGCCAGTGCAGCGCGAGGAATGCGAGCAGGACGATGAGCGCGACCCGGCTGGCGTCATGGATCACGACGATGGGGACGAGCAATTTCTTGTAGGGCGGGCTGAAGACCTGCGCCCAGACTCCGCCGCTGAAGTCGCTGACTTGCTTGGTTCGCCAGAGCTCGGGGTCGTGAAGCTTCACGTGCGCGTCGAGGCGGTCCAGGACGGCCTGCTGCTGGTCGGGCGTCATTGCTTCGGGCGTCTGCGGGAAGTTGAGTTGATCCGCGATTTGAGCGATCGCGGGGCCGAGCAGAAGGTTGATGTTGGCGCGGTTGGTGAATGGCCGCGAGGCTTCCGAATCATGAGCGAGCGACGCGACGCTCTGCATCGCCCCGGCGTCCTTGGCGACCGGGAAATCCATTTGGAAACTGTCGAGCAGCCGTCGCGGCTCGACGTCATGACGGCCGACGGCTTCCACGATTCCGACCGTCGTTGGCAAGTCCTGTTCGCTGCACAAGTGAAGGTAGGCGCAAAGCGGGCCGCGGGAGAAGTTTTGGTAATGCAGTTGCGACGTCGGATTGACGGCGCACTTCTTGGGCAGGAACGGCAGCGAGCGCACGGCGAGGATCGAACGGCGGGTGGGGATGAAAAACGGGTGCGTCCGCATCGCGGCGCTGCCGCGGATGGTGTAGTCGAGGGCGACGGAGCGGAACTCGGGGTTGGATTGCCAGCGGTCGCAGGCTTCGGAAAACGAGCGGAACGCGGCTTCGTCGTGGCCGTCAAGGCCGAAGGCGAGCAGCGCGAGAACGAACAGCAAAAGTCCGAGGGCGAAATGGCGGAGGCGCGCGGATGCCTTCCGCGATTGGTTGAGCATGATTGTGTGGTATCGCGGAAAGTGTGGTTGAGCAAGGGATTTGTAATAGTCCGACCCGTCAGATTTCTCGGGTGACTTCGGAGCCGGGCCGTGCCGGCCCGGTCGGAGTGTTGCTCCGTCTTGCTCCCTCTCCCTCGTACCCGGGGG
>JAQGHP010000610.1 GCA_028288775.1 Phycisphaerales bacterium
CGCAGGGCACATCGGGCTGGCGGTGGGTTCCAAGGCACAGCGCGAACTGTGGCCGCAGGCGTGCGACTGGCTGGGCAAACGCTCGGAGCCCAGGCCCAAGGCGCGTTGAAAGAATCAACGGCTTGCGGAGAAGCGATAACCCTGGATTGCACTACCCCTCTTCGTACGGTGCGAGGCGGGGACCACTCTAACGCTACACGTCAATCACCGTCCCCGCTTTGGCCAACTCGATGTGAAACGACTTTCCATGGCTGAGCGCGCGGAGGTCGGTGTCGATCTTGAATCGCTCGGCCCACGGGCGCTCGGGTTCGTGGTGGCCGATGTAGGCCCGGCGGACTTGGCACGTCCGCGCGCGCTCGATCACGTCTTCCATGCACCCGTGGCCCCAGTCCACGCGGCGGCGCGGGGCGCCGCCGCCGATCCCTTGCAGCCCCTTATATTCCGCGAGCATGTACTGCCCATCAAAGTAGCCGACGTCGGCATTCCGGCAGTGGGCGACGAGGCGCTCTTCCGCCTGGCGGCTGCGGAGTTGGCGCGGGTCGGCGGGGTCTTCGCCGTGGCGCAGCTCGTGGTCGGTGCAGAAGACGAACGTCGCGTCGCCTTGCCGCACATGGAACCCGAGGCACCGCGTGGCGGCGTGATACACCTCGAAGGGCGTGACGGTCGTCGCCCCGATGTGGATCGACTCCTTCAAGTCGTGGACGCGCCACGAGGATGGAGCGACGGGCCGTGCGGAGGCGTCTTCGCTGCCGCGAATCTCGGTGCCGGCGAACGCGGCGCTCATGCTGCGGTAGTCCAGCGGATCATCGTAGTGAACGGTGGGGCCGAGCGTTTTTGAAAAGATTCCGTAGCGGTCGTCGAGGGCGGCGAGCGTGCGGTGCGTGCCGTACATGTTAATTGTGAACGGGTTGGCGCGCTCAAAGCACACCGAGGCGAAGGGCAGGCCGCGGCGGTGGTCGAGGTGCTCGTGGGTGAGGAAAACGTGGAGCGTACGCGGGCGGGCTTCGCGCCAATTCGCGACGGCGTTCCGCGAGAACGCCCGCATCCCGCTGCCCATGTCGAAGAGGAGCGTGTCACCCGCCGAGGTCTCCACTTCGATGCAGGTCGTGTCGCCGCCGAAGGTGGGCAACTGCGGCATGCCCAACTGCCGCTGGTAGCTTTCGAGGGCGGCGGGCGACGCCAATTCGCGCAGCGCCGCGGGCGTGCCCTCGCCCCGTTCGACCCGGGCGGCGATGTCGTTTAGCGCCCGGTCGAGCGTGGCGGTCGCAATTCGGCGGGCATATTCGTCCACGTCCGCGCGGGTCGGCGCAGCCGTGCAACTCCCCTGCACGCCCCAGAACGTAATTCTCAGGTTGCGGATCGGCTGGGGGGAATCGGGCGAGGAACTCGGGGGCAGGGCCATATTCGGCTCCATCGAGGCAGAGGCGATTTGATCCGTCAAACCGCACGTTCAGTACGAAGCGGTACGAGAACCTACGACGTGACATGGGCGTCTCGCCCATGCCTGTTGCACGCGAAGTCGAAGGGCTCCGAAAAACGGCCTTTGCGAGATCGCGTCGCTCGCACGGGCGGGACGCCCGTGTCACAAAACGGTTTCCGAGATCACTTTCGAACCACTCGTACCCGTTCCGCTCAGGTTATACCCGGCCGACGGCCCCGAGTCGCGTTAGCGATCGGGTTTGCGAAGTGAGATCGACTTGATGCGGATGAAGTCCCCCGCCGCTCCCGCGGAAACGGGGTCGATGCGCAGGCCGGTAATCGATCCGCGGTATTCCGCCGACGTCCCCAGCGGCACCTCATAGGTGCGGAACTTCTCGTCGAGATTCCATTCGATCGCGATGCTCTTGTCCGCCGAATACGCGGGGCTGTCGTGCCTGCGCCAATAGACGCGCCCGTGCGGCTGCGTCGTGTGCCCCGCCGCCTCGACGTACAGCACCGGCGCTTCCTTCGCCGACCAAAATCCCGCCGGCCCGCGCAGCTCGAGGTGCTTGCCGCCCAGCGCGATGTTCAGCTCCCCCGCGATCGGCCAACCCGCATCCGTCGCGTCCGCGTAGCACCAGTGTTGGCGGTCTTTTTCAAACCGGTAGATCGGCGGCGCGGGCCTTTGGGCGTGATCGTACACGTACTTTCGAATCTCCTTCACGTCGCCGAGGATGAGCGTGTATTGGAACTGGTAATCGATGTTGTGATCGATGATGTCGTCGCCGGTCGGGGCGATGTAGCCGGTGGGATTGTCCTTGGAGCCTCCCGCGCCCGGCTTGCCGGCGAAGCCGCCGATGAACGTATACGCGCCGGGGTTCCAGATGCCCAGTCCCCACCCGGCATCGTTGACGAGGGCGGCCCAGTTCTCGGTCGCTTGCCAATTCGACCAGGGCATCTTCGCCGGCTGCTGCACGAGCGCGTCGTCGGTGAAGGGCTTGTCGCCGACGTAGGTCATCAGCCGCCAGAGCGGGCCGTTGGTGTAGACGGCGGGCAGCTCCTGCCCGCGGGCCGGATACTGCGTCTTGTCCGCTCGATGGTTCACCATGCGCGAGCGGACCTGGGCCGCGTTGTCCTTCAACTCGATCCAGCACTCGAACGTGCATTCCCCCGGCTCATCATTCAGCGGCCACTGCATCGGCACGCATCGCACGTAAATCGATTTGCCGTCGTTGCGATGCTCGATAATCTTCGATCGGTTGCCAAAGCAATCCCCCACCTGAATCGGATTCCACCCGAGCCCCGCCCAATCGTCCCGCGGCTTCTTGCCATGGGGCGCGAAGGGAATCGGCCCGCAATACTGCGACATCTGAATCTGCCGCCCCCAGTCGAAACTGTTGACGACATTTTCCCCCGCCTTCGCCTTGGAGAGATGCGTAATGGCCCCGCCCAAATCCAGATCGACCCCGAGCCGAATGACGCCGTTGTCGAGATAGCTCATCCGCTCTTCTTCAGCGCGTGCCGGCCCGGCAAAGGCGGTGACGTACGTCAACGCCCACGCAACCACTACCAAAATCCCGATCGCGATCCGCCGTCTGTCAGCGCCCATAGCCGACCCTCCAAAAGCCTCCCCGCCGGCCCATGTTACAAACCCTGTTGCGAGCATGTTACAGAACTGCGACGCGCACCCATTCACCTCCATTTTCGAATCCCCAGGCCCACGGTTCCGCGGCCGATTGCCCGGTGAAACGGCATGACCGATCCCCTTGGACAGGCGTGACCGATCCCTCTCGCCGCACCCCCGATTCCGCTTCAAAAACAAAGATCGTGACCGATTTTGACCGATTTTGACCGATTTAAAGGCACTTTTTCTAACGAATTCGACAAAATTAATGTAAGGTGCTCCATGGATTATACCTTTCCGAATGTCGTGAATCGCAAGCTTATGCTGGGAAATGTTTTACAATTATCTCGTGGCCGGCACCCTTTTCCGGTTTCACCGAATCGGGGGTAGTAGAATGCCGAAAGTGCTCTGCTGTTCTTCTTTTGCTCCATACGTACTTTCACTGCCGCCGAATGTTCAATCATTGCGACTCTCATCGTTACGATGGTATGTTGAATACACCGGATCGAGGTGACGTTATGCGGTGCGTGATAAAGCGTAATGCCGCCTTCTCCCTCGTCGAGCTTCTCGTGGTCCTTGGTATCGTCGCCCTCCTCATCGCGATCCTGATGCCCGCGATAGCCACCGCACGAAAGATGGCCCGCTCCTCCGCGTGTATGGCCACACTTCAGCAATGGGGGCAAGCCTACCAGATGTACCTTGGGAGCAACCGCGTCGCCGCCGTGCCGGATTTCAACGACTACAACGTGGGCATGCAGTGCTGGGAGTCGCTCAGTCCGTACATGGGTGATTCCCAGCGATCGCTGCTGTGCCCCGAGGCGCAACAGCCGCGTGAAAGTTCCCACCACCCTGACGGTGCCGCAGGTTACGCATGGCGCAAACACACCTACGATAAGGCGGGGCCTAATTGGGTCGAGCGCGGCACTTGGCTGGGGAGTTACGAATTTAACCGGTGGGTTTGTGATCTCCGCCCGCCCGGCAACGCCGAAGCTCCTCATTACATTCAGTACCCGACCAGCGCCCCAGAACGAATCCCGCTCATCGGGGACGGCTGCGACCCGTTCAGCCTGTGCTTTGCGAGCGATCCAGTTCCCCGCAACCTCCAGGATCCGGAAGGAAGTGGTGAAGAAGGCATTGGTGGCAGCATTTCAACCTACTGCATTGACCGCCACCGCATGGCTGTCAACATCGTGTTCCTCGACGGACATGCCGAGCACGTTCCGCTTTCCGACCTGTGGACACTGAAATGGTCGGCAACTTTTGTCCCGCGGAAGGTTGTCGTTCCGGCTCCATGACATGGCGATGGCCAGCCCGTCCGATTACAAGAATGATGCCCGCCGCCTTTTCCGTGCTCCATTTTCCGCGTGCCATCACTTTCCGCGCGAAGATCCGGTTTGCACGATATTGCACGCACGACCTTCCCGGCGAGCCAAAGCCGTGCCAGGGGCCGACCCGCGCAAGGATGTGCCGTCG
>JAQGHP010000685.1 GCA_028288775.1 Phycisphaerales bacterium
TTTTCCTAAGAACCCGCCGGGCTCCCCGTTGTTCAGGTGACCGCACCAGGATTTGCCCCTTGGAGGTTGCCATGAAGGCTGTTCAACCCAAACCATCCGCGATGCCGACGCCTGTCGCCGATGCGCAAATCCCGTCGGTTGCCCCGGTTCCCGCGGCTGACAATTCCTGGCGGTCGTCGTTCGCGCAGAACGTGCTGCCGTTTCTTACTTCCCTTTCGCTTCATGCGATCGTGCTTGTGGTGGGGCTGCTTACCTTCACGGCCATCAAGGCGCTGCATCAGGAGCCGATGCAGCAGCAATTGTTTACGCCGGATATGGTTCTCGATTCGTCCCAGTTGAGCGGCTTTCAAGGGTCGGCCGAACTTCCCAGGGTGCGGCCGATGCAGGACCAGGTGCAGGATGCCGCTTTAACCGGGTGGAATCCGACCAATCGCCCCGATCTCACCGCCGGCACAATGGGCGGCGGGTCGGGGTCCGAGAGTGACCCCGTCATTGCCGTCGGAGCCGGGGGATTCGGAGATAAATCGGGCTTGGGAATCGGCGGCCCGGGCGGAAACGGGCCCGGAGACGGCGGCGGGCCGATGCCGGCCTTCGGCGGGAAGCAGATCGGCGGGAGCCAGATGTTCCGGCCGCCGGGCAATGGAAACGGCGCACGCAAGATCGCCTTCGTCTGCGACGCCTCCGGCTCCATGCTCAACAAAATGGCCTCGCTCAAGCTCGAACTTTCCAAAGCCGTCACCGCCCTCAAGCCCAACCAGAGCTTCGGCATTACGTTCTTCCACGAAACCCGTTGCATGTCGCTGGAAACGAGCCTTGTGGCGGCCACTCCGCAGAACAAGCGCAAGGCGACCGGCTTCCTGGAAGACATCACCTGCGGCGGAACGACTGACCCCATCCCTGGTATCGAGCAGGCCTTCCGCCAACAGCCGCAGCTCATTTATCTGCTGACGGATGGGGATTTCCAGGATAACGCCGCGGTCCTGGCGAAGGTCCGCGAGTTGAACAAAGATAAACGCGTGAAGATCAATACCATCGCATTCGTCGATTCTTCCGACAGCGACACCGCGTTCCTCGATCTGCTCAAGACCATCGCGAAGGAGAACGGCGGGACGTTCAAGCACGTCGCCGAGGAAGAGTTGCAGCGGTGAGAACCCTGTTTTTGTTTGACTATGGACGCGCAAACGATATATTGGCAGTCACTCGGGAACAGACCCTTATCGAAGGCTCGGCGGAGCCGGGGCTGCCCCGTCAGGATTCGGCGTTCGACCCCCTTTACGCCAACCCCGGATCAATCCGGCGAATTGCGACCGAGACAGACCCTGGCGCCCCCGCAAAGTTCCGACGATTGACCCTCCACAACCGTTGCGTCGTAAGAGTAGTTCCGAGCGGCAGTCGCGCCGGTCCCGTTCCCACCAAGTTGTCGTCGCAAACGTGAGGCTTCCTCATGGCAATCCAACCAAGTAGCCCCCCACCCGTCCCCCCGTCCGGCAAACCTTTGGCGCCTCCCGCCGTCCCGCAGATGGCCAATAAGGCCGGCGGGCCCCCGCTCGTCCCGGGAGTTATTCCGCCCGCGGGCCAGAAGCCGAACCTCAAGGTTCCCGCAGGGGCGCAAGGGCAACCCGGCGCGGCCCAGAATGTCGAAGGGGAGGAAGACAATCACCCGCCTCTGAATTTCTGGCAGCAGCCCTGGGTGCAGAACCTATTGCCGTTTATTACGTCGCTCTCCTTGCACGCGGCAGTGCTGGTGATCGGGATTTTGTTCATCGGCGTGGTGAAGGCCGTGACGGCTCCGCCGCACGAAGATCAGGTCATCATCCCCGACTCGAACATGGTCGATAACGGCCCGCCCGGCGGCGTGCCGAACGTGGGCCTTGGGGAGAACCCCCTTCAGAAGGCCATGCAGGACAAAGACCCCACCCAGGGCGCTCCCGAAGGATGGGCCAACAAGAAAGGCCCCACCGTCGACATCACCCCCGAGGGGGGCGGCGCGGGCGATTCCAGCGACGCGGTCATCGGCGTCGGACCGGGCGGCGGATTCGGAAACGGGGGCGGGCTCGGCAGCGGTAAGGGCGATGGACGTGGCGGCGGCAATGGAGACGGCTCCGGGCCCATGGCCATGTTCGGAACCCCGGGCGGCGGCGGCATCGGGCCCAAAGGCCCGGTCTTCGGCAACGGCGGCAACGCCCGCCTCATCGTCTACCTCTGTGACTCCACTGGCTCCATGCTCAACAAGATGGCCAACCTGAAGGAAGAGCTCGGCAAGTCCGTCCAAAACCTCAGGCCCATCCAGTCCTTCGATATCGTCTTCTATCAGGACATCAAGATCGAACAGTTTGACAAGCAGCTCGTCGCGGCAACCCCCGAAACCAAACGTCGCGCCGCCCAGTGGCTCGACGGCGTCATCTCCAGCGGCACCACCGACCCTATCCCCGCCCTGGAAACGGCCCTCAAGCTCAAGCCGCAGCTCTTGTACTTCCTGACCGACGCCGCGGACTTCCCCGACCCCAAGGGGCTGATGGCCAGCATCGCGAAATACAACAAGGACAAGAAGATCAAGATCAACACGATCCTGTTCGTCGAGAACCACGACGAATTCGTAAAGAACAAGGACTCCGAAGGCCTCATGAAGCAGATCGCCACGGAGAACGGCGGCAACTTCAAGTGGGTCGAGATCGATAGTTTGAGGTAGAGGAAGTGCTGAGTGCTGAGTGCTGAGTGCTGAGTGCTGAGTGCTGAAATAATCTAAGCGAAATCACGGACGATTAAGATTAAGATTAGGATTAAGATTAGGATCGCGCTCTGAGAAGAAGGCCTCCCTCAGAGCGCTCCTATCCTAATCTTAATCGTCCGTGCCTTTTCCGCCGCAAATTCAAAAGAACCAAACCCGGGAACGGACCGGGCCCCGTGCCGATCGCACAGTGACAGAGACGCGATTCCGGCTGATGTGACGCGCGGGACCACCCACCCTTCCCACCCCTGTGAGCAGCCGGGAGACAGCGAGATCGGCTCCAGTCCCCGAGCCAGGCCAGGGCCACCACCAGTTTCCCCCGCGCGGGGAAAAGGACATCCACCATGCGTCGGTACGCGTCTTCAAAGTTTCGTCTGGTCCTCCTCGCTTTTCTGCTCGCAGGGGCGTTCTGTGTCGCCAATGGTTTCGCACAAGCCACCGGCGCACCCGCCGACGCGAAACCAGCGCCGCAGGGACTCCTCCAGCTCATCCTCAGTAACATCGACTTCGTGTTCGTTATTATCGTCCTGCTGTCGATCCTTGGTTTGACCCTCATTATCCAGGGCTTCATCAAGAATCGGCAGTCGGTCTTCATGCCCGACATCACCACCGAGCAGATCCGCGAAATGATCAACCAGCGGAAGTTCAAAGAACTGCTCGAGTTCACCCGCGACGACCCCAGCTTCATCAGCAAGGTCCTCCACCCGGCCCTCAACCGCGCCCCGGCGTTTAACGCGATGAAAGAGGCGATGGAGACCGCCATCGGCGAGCAGACCGCCGAGAAGTTCCGCAGCATCGAGTACCTCAACATCATCGGCAACCTTGGGCCTCTCCTGGGCCTGCTGGGTACGGTGCTCGGCATGATCGCGGCGTTCAGCGCGATGAACGCCGCGGGCCCCAAGGGCGCGAGCCCGTCGGACCTGGCCCTGGGTATTTCCAAGGCGTTGTGCCACACGTTCCTGGGCCTGATGCTCGCCGTGCCTTGTTTGGCTTCGTTCGGCGTGCTCCGCACGATGGTGGACCGCCTGACGGTGCGCGGCGCGTTGCTGGCCGAAGAGTTGCTTTTGCTCATCAAGCCCCAGCAGGACCCGGCCAAACCCGCCGGCGCAGCCCCGCGTGCCCCGGGCCTGGCCACCCCGCAACCGGCCATCCCCGGCGCGCCCCGCAAGGCCCCGATGCCGCCGCCCACTCCCGCTCCGATCGGGTAATTTGGTGCGGCGGACGATCTTTGTCTGCCGTCGGCGCGGAGCCGAGCGCGTTCCCTGGTGGGGCAGACATTCTTGTCTGCCATCGGGTCGAGGAGTGGAGGCATTCCTCAATGGTGGGGCAGACGTTCTTGTCTGTCTCGGGGCGGGGAGTGGAGGGCATTCCTGCCCTCCCGAGCCGACCCGAAACTCTTCCGAGTCCCCTCGGGGGGCAGGAATGCCCCCGCTCGCGGACTCGCGACAGACAAGAATGTCTGCCCCACCTCACAGACAGACAAGAATGTCTGCCCCACCTCAGAAGACAGACAAGAATGTCCGCCCCACCTCAAAAGCAGACAAGGATGTCCGACTCACTTCACATCCAGACAAGGATGTTTGTCCCATCACGGCGGGCTTGGGCGTTCACCGCAATCCAAACCATGCCCGGGCTGCGCAGAGCCCCGGAATTTACTCACGCAAGTCGCCAATATTTTGTAAAATGTGATTCGTAATGTCGCGGCAGCCACGACGATCTGCCCGAAGGCCGCAAAGCCACGGATGACGTGTCGCATGGAACCTGTCGCTCACATCACGCCCAAACGGTCGCATTTCATCTGGGCGTTTTGCCTGCTTGCCGCGGTCATCGCGGCGGGGGCGTCCGCCATCATCCTCCGCAACGGAATCAAAATCCCCTCCGATGGTTGGGCCTATTGGGAAGGCTCCGTGAGCCTGCTGCACGGCAGGGGGTATTACCATTTCACGGGCCGCCGCATCTGGAGCTGGCCGCCGGGCTATCCGCTCTATTTGGCCGCCTGCCAATCCGTCGGCGGCGTGTCCGGGGCGACGCTCGCGCGGGCGAACACACTGCTCGCCGCGTTCGCGGCGTTCGCGTGGACCGCGGCGTTCCTGCTCCCGTTCCGCCGGGCGTTCGACGCGGCCCGGGCAACGCGCCCGCTCACGCTCGTGTATCCGCTGCTCGCAGTAATCTTCATCGCCCTGACCATCGCCACCGGCTTTCGCACCGCGATGGCGCATAACCTCGTCTATACGTTGTATCCGCTCGTGCTGTACGTGACATTCCGTGCGGTGCAGCCGGAGGGGCGCGATCGGGGCGCAATCGGCTTGGCGCTGCTTAACGCCGTGCTGATGTCCCTGCTAATCGCCACGCACTACAGCTTCATTTTCTTTCCGCCGCTGGTCGCGGCCGTCACGCTGCTGCATCGGGGCCGACGGCGTGCAATCCGATGGTGGGCCGCGGGCGTGACGTGCATCATTCCTCTTGCCGCCTGGGTCATCCTGGCCAAGTCGCTGGGCCAATGGGCGAACCACAAGCCCGGCTCGCGGCCGCTTTTCACCTGGTCGCAATACGCCCACCAGGTGCTCACGGGCGTCGCGAATCTTTTCGGCCCCGGCCGTCATCACCTGGGCCAGATGCTCCTTGTCGGGGCGTGTGTGGTCATTGCCGTTTGCCTGTTTCGGGGCCGATTTCAGGAGAACCCCGCTCGCCGCGTCGTCGCGATGTACCTGCTGCTGTCCGCGGGTTTTCTCGGCTGCCTGTACGTCGCGTTCAATACGATCGCCATCGCCGAGCCGCTCTACTCCGAACGGTTCATGCTCTTCATCCCGCTGACTATTTTTCCCGCCGCGGGGATGTTGTTCTGGCAAAGCCGATGGGAAACCTCGCGCGCCGCACGCGCAGACGACCGGCCCGCGCGGCCAGCCTCGCCGGCATTGGGCCGACTGATATCGGCCTTGGGTTGCATATTGCTCGTGGCGATCCCCCTCGCCGCCGCCGGCCGCACACTGCACTGGGCGCGGGAAGCCCGGATCAACGGCGGTCCGGTCGATCTCGCCCGCGCCGCGCGCGACCAGGGTTTCGGCTACAACCGCCTCACCCTCGATTACCGCCTCCCCGACGGCCCGCCCCGTTTCGCCGGCGACCAAATCCTCGTGGCCCCCGCACGGGAAGTGCCCGCGGCAAAGCCCCGGCCGGCGACCTCAAGCACCGCCCGGCGCTAATCTACTCCTCCTGTGGCACGGGCGGCCCGCCCGTGAAGGCGGTACTCCGCCGCGTTTGCCCATACTTCGACACCGGCCGGAATAACCGCGAAGCCGCGAAGAAATGCGGGAGAGGTGTCGCCACAAATGGACACAGATGAACACGGATGGGGAAAATCTTTCCTGTGACATGGGCGTCCCGCCCATGCTTGATGCGTCTGCAATTTCAGGGAAATTCTGTTGCCAATTGCTTTGGTAATTCTTACGCATCTGGCACGGGCGGGACGCCCGTGTCACG
This sequence comes from Phycisphaerales bacterium, assembly GCA_028288775.1. Lineage (GTDB taxonomy): Bacteria > Planctomycetota > Phycisphaerae > Tepidisphaerales > Tepidisphaeraceae > RYN-428. Next base: position 6,209 of record JAQGHP010000685.1, read on the forward strand.
TTGGAGCACGATTTCGTTCGGCAGGCGGAGAAGGGACGTTCGGCGGAGTCCAACCTCCAAGAGCAATTACCGCAATGTTCCGCCAACAAGGTCCGTGCGATATTCGGAGGGCGTGGGCCGGACGATTTTCTCTGCGGGTCGTGATTGGCTTGGGCGGGACGAATTCCGCGCGATCGCGGGATCGTTCGCGGCGGTTCTTCCCGCATGCACCAGCGCCCAGCGCAACGAAAAACCGGCAGCCAGTCCGCTGATCGCCGAGCCGATGTTCGCCCACTTCTTCGCCCGCCCGCGCAGCGGCAGGAGCTTGAGGATTTCCGCCACGGCAAGCCCGGTGAACCCGCCCCAGATGTGCGGCGCCCATTTGCCGCGCGTCAGCGGGCGGGCGTTTTTCCCCAGAGATCGCAGGTACGCCCACAGGAACACCGCCTCGGCGAGATTGCTGGCGGTGTCGATGGTATCGAGCGCGCGGTGGGCCGCGTCGTCGGGGGAACCTTCGTCCATGGCTGACAGGACGAGGCTCGTGGCCATCGCTCCGGTGCCAATCGCGCTGGACATGAACAACGGCCCGAGCCAAGTATTGCGGCACCAGATCGGGTTGGCGGTGCAACTGAGCAGCACGCCGGTGTACCCGCCCAGCATGAGCGCCAGCGGCACGCCCGCCGCGTCGCTGATGAGCAGGAGCGTTCCGTCAATGATCTTGGAGGCGATGCCGCGGTCTTTGGGCGAGGCGGTCTTCAGATACTCCCGCACCACCGCCGCCGAGGCCGCGGCCCCGAATCCCGTCAGTACCCAGCTCCCCAGGTTCATGGGCGTTGTCGGCTTCCAGACGCGCAGCATGTGGTGGAATCGGCGGGGGTCGCCCAGATCATGAATCAGCAACGGCGGGCTGGGCAGGAGCGCGGCAAAGGAGGTGTACGTCGCGGCCTTGGTGAGCGCGCGGTAGCGGGGCCCGCCGAAACGCTCGGCCGTCCGCCCGATCACGTACGCCCCCGCCGCGATTCCGCCGAGGAAGAAGTACGTCGCGATCTCCCACTTCCACACCGGCGGCTGCAAGAATGAGACATCGTAATACGAGGGCTCATCCCGCGGCGATTTGTAATCATGCGCCGACAGTGCCTGCGGGCCGGAAGGTTGCCGATCAATACGCGTATCAACGCCGGGCATCGGGGCTCCTGTAACAGGAGAAGGGCTTCGTGACATTTCCGTGGCACGGGCGGCCCGCCCGTGTGCGGTACTCCGCCGCATTGGCCGGTACGCCGACCGTCCACGGCCCGTGTGGCACAGCCGCCCCCGGCTGTGTCTTTGCTTTCCGCCTACAGCGGAATCACAGCCGGGGC